>NZ_JTEV01000010.1 GCF_000786105.1 Bdellovibrio sp. ArHS | reverse complement strand
GGGGCCCCCTGGGCTTTCACCACGCATAACAATAAGATCAATGAAATGTAATTAGGCACATCTATCCCCATTAAGTCTGGTATATGTGGTCGCGAGTCGACCGACAACAGCGAATTAGAACACCCTGAAAACCCTGACTGAATCCTAACAATAATTTCTGGGTTTATTCCAATATAAAAAAGCCATGAAGCTGACTTTACGCCACCTCATCCTCTTTTTGCTCTTCTTGCTTTGCCAACCCGGCTTTGCGCAAGAGTCAACCAGCGTTATGCCTATTCCGGAAGACGTAAAGAACTGGAACCTTAAAGTGGAGCTGGAAGCAAAGTCAACTTTCGATAGTGAAAAGAAGATCAATGGATCTGCATCCGAGGCCGACATTCAAGGGGCCTGGAGGATCAACGAACTTTATGGCCTTGTCCTGGGATTCCAAATAAGCCACAAAGACGAAGCAGAGGCTCGCGAAACGTCCCTGGACCAAGTAAAAGCAGGACTGCGTATTTCCAAAAAGCTCTGGGATCTTAAGTGGCGGATTCAAATGACCTACAACTATCTTCTTCAGGAAGCGCAAAGAATCGACGACGCTCGCGACGGAGCTTTGCTGTTGGATATTCGCACGCACCTGCCGTTGCAAACCTGGGGAAAAGCACGTCTTCGCCTGAAACACTCGGAATATCTGCCACGCGAAGGCGGGGACGATATTGAACTTCGCCAAAGTAAGCTTGAATTTTCTCCCTCTTATCTGTGGGGACGCTGGGCTGCCGGACTCAAGAACCACATCACCCGTTCTGCGAATTTCAATGAAAGTGTCAATACTTTAGATATTGCCCCTTTTGTAAAATTCGCCGGAGATCACTTTGAACCCTTGTTCAAGGTGATCTATCGCCCTGTAGAAAAATCTTCCCACTTCGCGACGGCGGAAAACTGGGAGTCCCATCCCGTCTATGCTCTGGAAATGGAGATGAATTTCTAGCGTCTCAGGGTAAGACAGTTTGTTCTTTTTTTAATAGAAATCCGAGTTAAGAGCCCCTTCTGGATTCCGATAAGTACTAAGTACTTTCAAGACTTCATGAAGGAGACGTCGATGCAAATTTATAAATCTGCAGCTTTGTTAGCGACCTTGAGTTTGGCTTTTGTCCTTACGGGATGTGAGGGCGAGCAAACAGAGAAGGACATGATTGCCGAAGCGCAGTTTTGTCTGGATAAAGCCACCGATGAAGCATCGGCGATGGCCTGTACACAAAAAATTTCGGGTCTGACTTCCGCCCGCGCGAACTCTCTTCGTTGCGCCGCTGGTTTCATCGCCGCAGAAGTCACCGATCCCGCAAATCTTTCAAGTGCTTTAAATGCCATTCAAGACAATCAAAGTACGACAGTGTTGCTTTCCGCTTTGACGTTTCCACGTATTGATCTTATGAACGACACTTTCACAGCCTGCGCAGCCTCTGGCCAAGAAGGATTGACCCTGATTGGGGCCATGGCTAAAAGTGCGACTTTGCTATCCAGCGTGGCGGGAGGAACATTTGGTTCTTGCAGTTCACTTACGAATTGTGATGCCGCTCAGCTAGAGACGACCATCACAAACTTGATTGCGGGCTTAACTTCCGTGGACCCTCTTGAAGTCCAAGAAGCTGAGCAAGCTATCACACAGGTGACTGAGGTGGTGCAAACCGTTTACACGACGACTTGCGGAGGCAGCAAATCCGCAAATGAAGATATTTGTGGTCAGATCAACACAGCGTTGGGTCAGGCCGGCGTCGACATCGCCACGTCTGATCCCGCAGAAATCGTCGAGCTGGGAAAGAAGCTTCTGGAGCAATGGAAGTAATTTTTCACATGCTTAGTAAAACAAAAAAGGCTTCCCAAGGAAGCCTTTTTTATTTTCTTTAATCCAGCCTTTTAAAAATCCAGATTCAATCGTGTCGCATAAACGCGGCTTTCAATCGGGGTATTTCGGGTTCCCACATCATCGGCATAAGAGACAACATCAAGGTTAAAGATGCCCAGCTCTGCCGAAAGACCCGCCGTCCAAAATCCCTGACTCATTCCCACGCGATACTGGCCTTTCCACCAACTGGTGACTGTCCAATCAAATTCGAAGCCCAGATGGATGCCTTTCCGCCAAGTGAAGTCCGGATGTCCTAGATCTCTGACATCCAAGACACCCCGGCCGCCAAAGATCCACATCGAGGGATACTCCCAGCGCGAGCCCAGGTCGAAGACACGGTAAAGTTTTTCGGGTGTGCCATTTTGTTTTTCTTTGTTCACCAGTTGCATCGACTGTCCAAAACCGGTTTCAGCGACATTTCTTACCACAGCACCAAAAGTAGGATGGGCCAAACGCAATAACGACCAGAGGCCAGAGTCTGGAAGCTCGGGCGTCCATAGAACTCCCAGATCCGCATCCACGGTGTAACCTTCAAGCAGATCCTCTTTTGCCACAATCTCGCTACTTGCCGCCAAGTCTGTGGCACTGATCGGCTTACTAAAAAAACCACGATTGACGAATTTTCCAGTTACGCCCCAAGAAAAACGTCCAAAATCGAACCAATGAAGATCGTCGGCATATGCCAGACCTAAAGTCGTGTCCGCATACACCGTCGCATTCAATGTCGGTCCCACCTGCTGATGCATCGCCATTTCAACACTGACATCCATCGGGATTAAGGCCATACCCCAGTTAGGACGAACCCAAACGCCTTCCAAAGGCGCGAGTCTTAATGAGTACACGTCGCCATAGTGCTTCTGAATCAGTTGTAAATAGGCTGTCTGCTTGTCCGTTTCAGATTGATTGGATGACTCGATCTGCGAATACTCATCGTAAAAGTCCATCGCTCCCGGCGTGCCAGCGGCACTTAAAGACAAATTGACCTGTCCGTCGTCTCGTCGTGCCAACCCTGCCGGGTTGTAAAAAATCGCAGAATAGTCATTAGCCACAGCGACAAAGGCGTCGCCCATCCCCAAGGCACGCGGAGCTTGATAGTGATGATGGATCGTAGTGCTGATACTTTCCGCCTGGACAACGGGTCCAGTTAACAGCGCAAAAAGTCCCGAGAGGAAGAGGAATCCCCGGTTCGACATAAATTTGCCTCCAAATTTGTTAACAATGATTGTAGTCGTAATTTATACTTTGTCTTATGCGAGTTCTTCTTTCTCTTCTTTTTTTGACCTTGGTCGTGAGCCCCCTTTTCAGTGCGGCCGCTCCACAAACAACCACGACTTTAGAAACGCAACCCTTGAATGCGGAGGCAGATCCTATGCTCGATATTCGCGATCCGGAATTGCGTGATTCGCCGCCCACGTTTTTGTTGGGAGCTGCTTTGGGTTTTGCCGGTGGCAACTATTTGGAAAGTGATGAGTGGACTCAAGGCCCTTTGCTTTCGTTACGCTTTATTCCTCTTCAAGACGACTCGATCTATTGGGATTATGAAGTCGCCGTGAATACCGCGAACTTTGTTGGGTTGGGAGCAGGCTACCGTTGGTATTGTTGCCCTGATGACAGATTCAATCCCTATCTAAGAGCTTCCGCAAATCTCTATCTAAAAGGCACTGATGAATTGGCGGGGCTCGTGGAAATTCGTCGTTGGCGGGCCCGAGCGTCGGTGGGATTGGGAAATGCGTTCACCACAGAATTTGGTGTTGGTGTCGCTGTGACGGGGCCGGATCTCTTCGCTCAGTTCGGTTATAACTTCACTTTTTAAGTAGGTTCCGGCGTCAATGTCTTCAACCACGCTAGAAGTCTTTCGATTTCTTTCAGCAGGTGCTGTTCATCGCGATTGTTATGAAGAACAAAGTCCGCATGTTGCTCTTTAAACTGAATGGGAATCTGCGAAGCAATGCGCATATCGATTTCATCATCAGTCCAATTTTGTCGACGACGCAATCGCTCTTTTTGCTGTTCTTTTGTGCAAGAGACCACGATCACCGCATCGAATTGATCGCGCGCTTTTGTTTCAAAAAGCAAAGGGATGTCATAAATGGCGACCGGATGATTCATCTCTTCCAGCAGACGTCGTCGTCGCCGGGTCTCTTCACGAATCAGAGGATGTAAAATTCCTTCCAGGCGATGTAAAAGTTCGGGATGGCCGAAAACATGCTGTCCTAATTTGCGACGATCTAAGGAACCATCAGACGAAAGAAAGTCCTTTCCGAAAACATCGATCACGGACTTCAGTCCAGGAGAACCGGACTTCACGACCTCTTTGGCAATTTCGTCCGCATCCACAACCGGAATCGCGTGATCTTTCAACGCCCGGCTGACGGTGCTCTTGCCACAAGCTATACCTCCGGTCAGTCCTATCCACTTCATAGACAATTCTCCTTAAGGATTGATTTTATTTTACCGATAGACCTCACAAAGGGGAATAAGTTTTCATGTCTCAATCCGTAGAGCAGTTTGGTAAGTACATCCTTCTAGAGCGTCTCGCTGCCGGCGGTATGGCGGAAGTGTACCTATCTAAGTCAACGGGTGCTGTGGGCGTCAACAAGTTTGTCGCTATCAAACGAATTCTCCCCCAATACTCTGATCATCAAGAATTTATCGAGATGTTTAAAGAAGAGGCGAAGATTGCCGTGAATCTGAATCACGGGAACGTTGTCTCGATCTACGACTTCGGGGTTGAAAGAAGTCAATTCTTCCTGGTCATGGAATACGTCGAAGGACGCAACCTGCGCCAGATTCTGAATGAACTAAAAAAATCCAACACACAATTCACGATTGAACAAATCGTCTACATGATGAAAGAAGTTGCCGCTGGTTTGGACCACGCACACCGCTGTCTAGACGGTACGACGGGCAAACCTTTGAACATCGTTCATCGTGACATGAGTCCCCAAAACATCATGGTCAGCTTTGAGGGCGAAGTTAAAATTATCGACTTCGGTATCGCCAAAGCCGAAACCCAACTGGAAGCCACCAAAGCCGGAACCCTCAAAGGGAAATACGGTTACATGAGTCCCGAGCAGGCCGATGGACAATCCATCGACACGCGCACGGATATCTTTTCTTTGGGCATCGTTCTTTGGGAACTTTTGGCTAACGACCGTCTTTTCACTTCTAACAGTGAAGCGGCGATTCTTCGTAAAATTCGTGAATGCCAAGTTCCGTCCATCCGCAAGATCAATCCTTCTGTTCCTCCGGAACTGGAAAGAATTGTCAATAAAGCTTTGGCGAAAGATAAAAGCCTTCGCTATCAAACCGCGGCGGCCTTGCACCGTGATTTGAATCGCTTTTTAAATACGCAGTATCCGGAGTTCTCTCCGCACGACTTTAGCGTCTTCATGAAAAATGCATTTTCCGCGGCGTTTCTTGAGCAACGTCGCAAGTTGGTGGAGTTCGCAAAAATTCAGGGCACAAATCCTGATGATAAGACTGTGGTGACCCAGACAGACATGCGCACCCAAGCTCGGGCTCTTCCACAGGCGCCGGTTCCCGATGAAAGCGAAGAAAAACTAAACATCGATACGTCGACCGACATTCGCGTGAATCTGGACAACCTCAAGACGCCCCCGAAACCAGCGATGCCTGCGGCGGGACAAACCAATACTAATATCACACAGACTCGTACATCCGCGACCGGCGTTTACGCTGGCACGGGCACGATGACACGGACACCTTCTGGCATCTCACAAAATGGGACTCGCACCTCGATTCCAAGAACCGCGTCTTCTTCATCCATAGAAGATATGACGGGCCTGGTGATGAAAGCCGTCATCGGCTTGGTCCTGATCGTCGGTGGATGGTGGGTTTACAACAATCTTATTGCGAAGAAAACACCGAAAGCTCCTGCGGTGGGCGCGACAGCCGTGGCTCCAGGAACGCCAAACACGGCGCAAAACAGTGGAACTCAACAACTGGATATGGCGGCAACGTCTCCGGAATACACGGTAACTATCTATAGCAGCCCAGACCGCGCTCGCGTCGTCATCGACGGTGTTGATACCGGAGAATTCACGCCGGCCCGCAAAACCGTCAAAGCCAACACTCCTTTCAGCCTGCGCCTAGTGAAGGAAGGTTATACGGACTTGGTGACAACAATCACTCCGACTTATGAAGCCTATTCTTTTAACGGCACACTGCAAAGGCTTCCCCGCGTCGCCTCTGTGATTATTAACATCGTTAATGGTGGCGCCAATCCAGAGCTTCGCATTGCCGGAGTTCCTGTTAATATCAAACCCAGCGGCGATGCCTATCTGATCCAGGCCGAAGTGGGAGTAAAAATTCAAGCTGTGAATAAGACAACCGGGCTTTCTGCTGAGACCACTGTCACAGTGCCAACAGATCAACGAAAAATTGTCGACTTGTATTTGAAGTAATCTCCGTCATTATACACAGGCAACTAGGAGTTTTCATCATGACGAAGCCAACCACGTTGGGACATTCTATTCTTTCCATGCGCAGTCGCAATCCTGAGCACGTGGCCGTTAAGTTTAAAATTAAAGATACTTGGCATTCCAAATCCTGGGCAGAGTACTACCGGGATATTGAAAATATTGGTGCAGCCCTCTTAGCTTTAGGAGTCAAAGAAGGCGACCGCGTCGCCATCATGGCCAATACACGTTATGAATGGGCCGTTACAGACTTGGCCATTTTTGGCATTAAAGCCATCACGGTTCCCATCTATCAAAACAACACCGCCGAAGACGTGGAGTTCATTTTGAATAATTGTGGCGCACGCCTTTTGATATGCGAAAGCCGGGGCCCGCTTAAAACATTTGAATCTATTAAAAGCAATTGCCCCCTGGTTGAAAAACTTGTCGTCTTTGAAAACACCTGCCCGAATCCCGAGGCCGTTACCTGGAAAAGAATGCATGAGTTGGGCGAGGCCTATCTGAAAAAGCACCCCGACTGCTATCGCACACCGTGCGAAACTTTAAAACCGGAAGACATGGCAACAATACTGTACACCTCCGGAACAACCGGGCGCCCCAAGGGCGTGGTCTTAACCCACCTTCAGGCATTCAGTGAAGTCTCTGAAGCTTTTCCATTCGCCGGTGCTAACGAAAAGGATGTCACGCTCAGTTTTCTGCCTTACGCCCATATTCTTGGCCGCATCGAACATTGGGGTCATCTTTATATTGGCTTCACGATGGCCTTTGCGGAAAGTCTGGAAAAAATCCGTGGTAATCTAACGGAAATAAAGCCGACGCTGCTGGTTTCCGTGCCGCGTATTTTTGAAAAGATCTATGCAGCTATCTGGGCGCAAGTGCAAACTCAACCTCTTAAAATGAAAGTCTTCACTTGGGCGTTGGATGTGGGACGCCAAGTGGGCGAATACAAACTCAGCGGGCAGATTTTACCTTTGGACTTGTTGCTCAAATATGAATTGGCACGCAAGCTTGTCCTAGGAAAAATCACTGAAGCTTTCGGCGGTCGTTTGCGTTTTGCTATTAGTGGCGGCGCTCCGATATCCAAAGACATCGCGCTTTTCTTTCACTCTGCGGGCATCTTGATTTTGGAAGGCTATGGGTTGACCGAAACGACCGCTGCGGTGACCGTGAATACGCCCTTCAACTATCGTTTCGGTTCCGTGGGACGCCCCATCGGTGAAGTGAAAATTAAAATCGCGGACGATGGCGAAATTCTGGTTAAAAGCGATAAGGTCATGAAAGAATACTACAACAATCCGGAAGCCACCAAAGAGGTTTTCACAGACGGTTGGTTTCATACGGGGGACATCGGCGAAATTCTTCCTGGTGGCGACTTAAAAATCACCGATCGCAAGAAAGATCTTATTAAAACAGCCGGTGGGAAATACGTGGCTCCACAAAAACTGGATGGTCTTCTGAAGCTGTCTCCGTATGTGGCGCATGTGCACATTCACGGCGATCAAAAGAAATACATTATTGCTCTGATCACTTTAGACCGTCCGACCGTCGAGAATCTTGCCAAAGAAAAGAACATCAGTTATGCAGACTGGAATTCCTTGGTGAACTCCCCGTTTGTTCAAGAGATCGCTCGCAAAGCCGTTAGCGACGCCAATGCCCATCTGGCGAGCTATGAAACCATAAAAAGGTACGCGGTCCTTCCGAATGAGTTTACCATTGAAGGCGGCGAACTCACCCCTTCTTTAAAGGTCAAACGTAAAGTCTTGGATCAGAAATTCAAGGACCAGATCGAGGAACTTTACTCTTAAGGAGACCTTGGGCGCTTGAAACATCCAATGCATATTCTTCTATTGATTTTAATATGCGGCACCTTCGGCTTGTTTGTGCGCACTTTGCTTCAGCATCCCGTTTCGATATTCAGTGATGTTCTGATTTTTCTTTTGAGTCTTTTTGTCTGGCTGGGTGTCTTAAATCTGTCGCGCCTGGCGCGCAAAATCCAGATAAAAAAAATAGCTTGGATTTTTCTTGTGCTTCAAGCTTTTACTTTATACTCGGCTTACCAGACTTCTCAGTCGATATGGTTTTTCGGTTTGATCGCCAATTTAAGTCTTAACTTACTGGCTGGGTTTGTCTTTATGGCAAACGAGAAGAAGACCGGCGCCATCGCTGTTCTGGCTTCAACCGCATTTTTCATTACCCTTGTGACAAAGCCTTTGCAGTACTGGCTGACAGGGGGCTGAAATAAAAAACGCAGCTCGTGGCTGCGTTCTTTATGCAAAATTTTGCTAAGACTAAAGCTTTAGCTGTCCAGACTCGAATAGATCCAGTCCCTTCATTATCTGTTTCATTTGGTCGCTGAACACGGTGGACTTCACGTCATCCAAGTCAACGGTTTTACAAGGAACCGCGCCGACGACGGCTTTAAATACATTACACTTCACAATCGTCGCGCAGCTTGTGTTGCCGCAAGCAATCGGAGTACCGCTAAAGAAATTGAGTGTTTTATTGGATTCATAGGCTCTCGTTTCAATCGCCTCGCGACAGGCATTGCGTTTTTTACTGCTTTTATCAACCGGGCACATCCAATCCACGACAGCTTTGATCATATCCTCGCGTGAGGACTGCTTGGAAAGTGGTGTCACTGTCGGACTTATCAACGTGTAGTGAACCAACGCCTGAGGGATCAGACTTTCCACAGGTGAAAACACTTTGTAAAACCCCAGGCCTTTACTGAAACGCCCGAAGTCATCGGAGTAAGGCGTATTCACAGGTCGAAGACGAAGACACTTGCGCGTCCCACAGTCCAAGCTTTCCCGAATCACGCTGGTCGTTTGCCCAATGCGAGTCAGATTCTCTGGAAAGGAACCAGGATTGTGCTCGTACCACAAGCCGTCACTCATGGGTTCGTGGAAGTCCGACGAAGTTAAACTGCCGAAAACAGGACGACGCCACAACTTTGCCCCTGTAGGTGCCAACAACCAACCCGAATTGCAGGAGTTGATAACGACAATGGCATTGGGAGCCAGAAGACTTCCGATTTGCGCGAACTCTTCATCTTCGTGATTGATGCGATCTCTTTTGTCCTGCAAACGAAAGCCATTGTAAGTGTTGGCATGGCCAAAGAACTGAAGTGAACTCAAGGGAGCATTCAAGTACTTCATCGCAAGAATGAGTCGTGCTTTCACCAAGTCATCTTTGTCGGCTTTACGAAAACCGAAACCAGCGTTCGCAAGCTGCGCACGTTCCCCTTCAAAGTTTTCGTTGACCGGGCTGATAATCACCCGCTGACGCTCGGGAAAACGATCCCGCGAAACTTTGGCCGCTAAGATAGCGGCCTTTAGAAACTGGTTTCCTTGATCCGCACCAAAGCCCGCGACAAAGACATCCGTAGGTACTCCCGCGCGAATGGTCGCTGGTTCAGAGGCAATAAAATAGGCTTTCGCCTGCGGAGTCCAAAATCCCGCAAGACACAGAAAGGTACCGAAAAAAACCTTTAGATTCATAAGACCTCACTCGTGTAAAAGAGAGGCCTTAATTATCACAGTCTTCGGGACATCTAAAGAAGCGGTGACAAAGTCGGACACCGCGATGAAAGAACTTCAAGAGTTCAAAGAAAGTGTCTAGAGACTAGACACTTTCTTTACTAGAAAACCCATAAATTATGGCAATAGAACAATTTGGGAGCTTATCACCTTACGGCCATCCTTATCCTCGGAAATGGCCTGAGCCAGGTAGTAAATACCATGAACCAGTCCATCTAGTGTGACCGTGTGATCCGTGACCAGATTGGCATCCAACGGCGTAAGGATCTCTTCACCCGTATAGACATTCAAAATTCTTAGCTGACTGTTCGTCGGCAAATTCGTTTTCCAACTCAAAACCGCGGTAGGAGCCATCGCTGAAACAACCTGGAAGTCTGTCAAAGCCAGCTCAACGGGAGGTTCTTCCACGGGACAGGGATTTGTGGTCTGGGCCGGCATCTTGTAGTTAGCAGCAGCAATAACAGACCAACCTGTTTGTTCCAAGAACTTCATTGCCAGCATTTTCTTGCCGCTATTGGCATTGAAGAAGTAGTTGTTCGAGGACACACCACAAAGTGAATGATGGTTGGGATTTTTCCAAGATTGAGCCTTCTTATGATACTTCCAGATCAGAACATTCGCGATATGATAGCGAGGTCCTTGATAATAAAGAATTTTGATAGGCACTTCAGAATCACGCTTCAATTCGACGGTACGAAAAGCACACCCCATACGCGTGGAATGATCGCCATCATTGTTGATGATTTCGTTCCACTGGTTGTTCTCTTTAATAAAGACACGGGAGCCGTCGTCAGACAGTGTGGCAATTTCATAGTGCCCCTCTTTATCAGCCGCTGACAGCTTTAAGACAGAAGTGTATTCAATCGCAAAATGTTCGATCAGTTTATTGCCTTGGGCGTCCACTAAGACGTCACCGTTGACATTTTTGAAACCTGACGTGAAAGGAGTTGTAGGCACATTCACGTCCGAAAAATAAAGCTTCGCGTCTAGTTTCTGCCCCTTGTTGTAATAGTCCATGACACCAGAAATCTTTTTACCCATCTCTGGCGTTCTAAGAATTAATTTACCCAAAAGACCACTGTCCGGAGTGGCGCCGGAATTTTGCGATAGAGGATCACAGACCGTATTCGCCGGATCCTCAAATACGACGTTTTCAAGAGGCTTGGATGCTGGAGCCCGATTTACTCCTGAATAGGAGCATTTAATTTTTTTCAGTAAACCACGTTCATAGCGGGCGTCTTTCTTCGGCCCGCCTGCCTGCGCGGAAAACGAGAAAAGCAGTACCATCAATACAATATACTTTTCCATTACACGTACCTCAATTTTCTATAGCTATAAGTTTAACAAATATGGAAGGATCATGAAGATAAAAGGTGCACGGTGTTTGAAGATGAGATCAAAACGTCCCTGACCGAGACGGAAACTAGAGGCCTAATTTCTGTTTGATCAATTCGAGATCTTTTTTCAAAGCGGCATTTTCTTTTTCTAGATTTTGCAGCCGTTCCTCATTCAAGGCTTTGGCTTCTTCCAACGATGCAATTTTTCGTTCAAGACTGGCGATTTGTGAAGCCTGAGCTTTGCACATTCCATATAGTTCGTGGGTACTTTCAATCAACGGCGCGACCAGTTTTGAATACGCAACGGATTTGTAACCATCCGCAGAGGTCGTAACGGCCTCGGGATAAACCGCCTCGACTTCTTGAGCAATCACCCCGATATCCTGCCCCTCTTGAAATTTTTTATCAGGGAAGTTTTCTTGATCCCAGACAAACGACACCCCACGAAGTTGCAAAACTTTATTCAAAGCCTCGGGCAAAGTGGCAATATCTTTTTTATATCTGCGGTCCGAAAGATTCGTCCATGAGGTGCCCGTCGCAGCCCCGTTCACGTAAAGAGCATATCCAGTGAAAGTCGTCATGTTGATGCCGACGCCGCCATTCGTTCCACCATAAGGTATCAGCGTCATTATCGGTGTGGAAACGGCATCATGTTTAAAGGCCAGCGTTCCTAAATTACCCCATGACGAGGCATTTCCGACCTGACCAATATTCCAGGCACTCATATTACTACCACTGGTGTTTTGCAGACGTAGACCGGTCGCTGTGCTATTGGCAGAAGTAATTCCCAGAGGTGTTGTGGTCAAGTCATCTGAAACATGCACTTTGAAAAAGGGGCTGAAAGTTCCGAAGCCCACTTTTCCGTCATTCGCAATCCTCAATCCAGAGACCGGCGTGGTTGTGGCATTTTTAGTTACCACCAAATCAAGTGCCATACCCTGTGCGGAGCCTGTGTGATCCTCAGAAGCAGAAATCGTCATTCCCGCATAACCCAAGGGGTTGATCGCATTGGCCCCATAAAACCCCGCAATTCCCTGCCCCGACAACGGATGCGTCGGAGATCCAAGGGTGCCGCGAGCGGCATAACCATAGAACGAAGAGTAGTCAGAGGCTTGGGTTGACACCGTCGTAGCGCGAATGATCGAAGAGCTGCCATCACTAGTCACATCCAATTTGGACAAGGGATTGGTCGTGCCGATACCGACGCGACCAGTACTCGTCACCGTCATGCGTGCGGCCCCGACAGTTTCAAAGTTCAGATCCTGGCTGTCATTGGTCCCAATCGTCATCGCGGACCCGTATGAATTTCCATCCCTAAGAATCACGGTCGAAGCAGCAAAACTAGAGCAACTGGCGATAGCCGCCGCATCAAAGACCAACATCTGCCCTGCCGCACACGTCAAGTGGGTGATCGCCGTTCCGGCACCGTTAGAGATAAGAAGTCGATTGGGAGAAAGTGCATTGGCTCCGGTTCCGCCTTGCGCGACGGGCAGCACTCCAGTCAGATCCCCCATCGCTAGCGACGAAGGGGTCCATGTCGTACCCGAATACCTTAAGACGTTACCTGCGGCTGGCGTTGTCGAGGCGACTTCCCGCCCTTGAATTTTTGCAACCGCTGGATTGGGATAAGTTCCCGATAGGTCTCCACCCGCAATCCCCGTTGCACCTGTCGAAATTCCCGAGCTTAAAAGATCCCAAGAAGATCCATTATCGCGATAAATTTTTTGCGTGTCCGTGGCGACGTAAAGACGTCCCACTGTGCCTATGGTGGGTCTATCTAAATCCAAACCGGATTGAATGCTAGGTGTACCTCCCGCATTCTTAATCGCATCCGTGATTCCATACCCTGCAAGGTTTGAAGGCAGACCACTAGTGATCTGTGCCCAGGGCAAGCCCGGAATATCCGCTGGCGCCAGGGCGGCCCCGCTGGTTACGCGTCCTTTGGCGTCGACGGTAACTTTTGAATAAGTTCCCGGGGTCGAAATTGCGGAAAGGGACAATACACCCGCCGAAGATAACGTCGCATCGCCAGACATTGTGACCGCCGCGGCCTGATTCGCGGCATTTCCGACGAAGATACTTCCCGTAGACAGGGCGTTACTGAGCTTACTATTGAAGCTGTTCCAATCAGCCATACTCAAGTAACCATTGGCGGTACCACTGGCTTGAGGAAGCGAAAGCGCCGGTGTGGACGTTCCATTTGTGACCGTCAATGGCGCCACGGCCGTCACCTCTGTGACTGTCCCAGTGCCACCGCCACCTGTGGCAGAGATCACAATGGAACTCGCACTGTTTGAAATATTGATACCTGCACCGGCAACGATACTGCCCGTTTGAAAAGTAGCGCCATTTCCAATAAGAACGCTTCCCGTCGCCGGCGCTGTTGCGGGGTAGATATTCAGAAGCGCATTGATATTGGGATAAAGCGCCGTCAAAGCATCGACATTCGCCTGCGTGGAAGTTCCTGATGCCAGGATAAAATCAGAGACCTGCTTGTCGCCTAAACGCTGAGCCTGAATTGCGTAGGGGACCGTCGTGATCGTCACATCGGGCGTCAACACCGTCGCGCCAACACTAATGCGCAAAGAACGAGATGAAGGCCCCGCCGCAGTTACGGCCGAAGAGCCGTCACAATTCACGTTGCCACTGACGGCAAAAACTTTTTCAAGAGTGTTTCCCGTTGCATCCGTTCTATTTCCGACCCCAACAACGACGCTGAATTGCCCCAGCGAACCAGGATTGACTGTTTGAGTCTCGCGATAAAGAATACAGCTGCCATTTTGAAGAATCTCAAAGGTCACATTCTGAGCTGTGGTTATGGGAGTGTCTGAGGAGTCCGTCAAAACACCTTCATAAGTCAACATCGGCCCAGGCCCCGTCGCGGCCATCGCTGAGAACATGAATGAAAATATAAATGCGACGATCATGTTCACTGCACGATCCTTCCGCGAACTTTAAAACCACCGCCTGCAGCAACGTGCTGGTCTTGCGCGCGAACTCGTCCGTGCAGCTGCAATCCCGTACCCGTCTGTACCTGCGAGCCCGCCAGTATTTCTTGCGACATCGGCGAAGATGGAACGAATTTAACATTCACCGTTCGATAGATATAGTCACCGAGGCGAGGTTGTGCCCGAAATTTCACGGAAACGGTGTCACCGTTGACGATGCTCATCGAGTTCCAGGGCGCTTTTGAATTTGAAAGAATGATTTCGAATTTGCCATTCTCGCAAGTGTTCTTGGCGGTGCTGTCATAGTCAGAGGGATTCAACCACGTCGTTCCATCGAAACTCATTTGCACCTGTCCGACGAAAGAAGAACACTCGGCCCGAGCCGCGACTGAATTGAGACTTGCCGTAACAATATGACTTGGCGAAAAATTGAAACCGTCGATAGAACGCAAAACAGAGACCGTCGGGCTTGTGTCTGTACAGCCCGCCAAAAGAAAAAAGACAATCAAAATGTTGATCTTGCTGACGTTCTTATCTTTCATAATCCCCTCATTTATCGGTAAAAATGAGGGGAAGCTTTAAGTATCAGTCTTCGACATTCTTAGAATGAGACACTACTTCTTGCGGAAGATGTGGAACTGGTAAACTCCCGTGCCGTCCTTGGATTGCGCCCACTGATTACGATCAGACAAAGGTTCCCAATCACGCGTATCAATGGCCGTGGGAGCTCGCATAAAGGACCTGATGACCATTTGACTTTGACTGCGCGTTTCGGGGGATAACTTTTGTAAGATCTGATTGGCATCGGATTCAGACAAATAGGAAATGGTGTCTGATAACGAGATGAAATCATACGCATGTTTAGGAAGCTCTACCAAAAGATTCCCATGCAGATAGCGAACTTCCGTTCTGGACTTTTTGACGGCCTCGACGGTCTCAAAGTGAGCTTCTAAAGGAAGACCTTCTTCATAAGCAATACGCCCGAGAAAAAGAATCTGCATAAAATAGTTTTTGCGAACCAATTGCGTGCGGAAAATGCGTTCGAACTCTTCCATGATGAACTGCGATGGGGATCGCTGTTCAGTCTTATGTTCCGCTTTGCCGCTAAAATGACCTTTGTATAAAAACTTATTGAAGACATATTCGCTGGCGGCCACTTTAATAAAACTGTTCCAGCGAAGTTTCGGCCAATGCTTTTCATAAAGTTCAATCTGCTCTTCCAGGCTTTGCGCGGCGAACACTTTGCCGAAGTCACATTGTAGAACTTCGCGGAAAAGATAACCCAGCTTCTGAAAGTGAGATTCCCAGCGTCCTAAAAGAATAAATCCATGGGGTTTCCATCCCGAAACGCGCTCGTTCCAGTAATTTCGCGCCTCTTCCGACAACGTCAGCTTTTTATAAAGTGCTTCGCGATCATCGCCTTTATCGCTCCCCCCCTGCAAGGCCCCACGATATCCCATAAAAAAAAGATATTCTTCATAAGTCAGCGTCTTCATCGCCTGAAGGCGCAGCTCACAAAGATAAAGCTGACTGACGGACATATCAATGACGTCCAAGTATTTGGGATTTTTCGCCATCAAGGGAAGACAGCGCGCGCCAGAGCCAGCAATACTGAAAACACGCTCCGCATTCGCGGGCAGCAGTTCAAATTCAATTCGTGTGTCTTCATTGGACAAGGTGTAGTTCAAGTCGGAAAAATATTCTTTTGCCATGAAAGCTCCTTAAAACGCTAAATTACCACTTAACTCTAAACGTAAACCGACCACGGTGCCACCCGTGATCTCTTCATAAATCTGATACAAATCGCGGCCGCCAGCATAATTTTGCACAAAACCAGAGACCGTGAAATAGTCGGTCAGATTATAGCCATAACTAAAACTGCCAAACCGACTTTCAGATGCGGGAATGTAAAAGGCCTGAAACTGAATATCGTGTCGGTTGGGATTCCACTGTCCTGACAAATAGTATGAGGTTTCTGTTTCAATGCCCGTAATCTGCACGGTCTCATATTGACTGGCTTGCGTCAGCAATATCCAGTTTCCCCAAAAGATATCACATCCTAACGTCGCGAATTTCCGATCCTGCTGATTGGCCAAAGCTTCGCGGTCATGAATCAGACCCACTTCGAATTTGGGAACCGCATTTTCAAAAGCATAGTTTCCGGTCAGACCATAATGATCTGTTTTCGAAATCTGCGCCGACAAAGCGGAAAAAGCGAAGTTTCCCCAATTCCATTTCACTCTTCCGCCAAAACTTGTATTTTCTTCGACGGACGGGCCTTCCACGGGAACAGGATAGGAGGATTTCGCGAGTTCGCCCACCCCCACCAATTCAAAAGAATAAGATTCGCGAGCGTAAGAGAAAACCACACCCGTGGAGTGAGTCAGTTGGTCCGCCAGCGGGTCGAAAAAAAGACGATTCCAGCGTCTTCCCGTCCACACATCCAAGGAAGGCACGGTCCAGCTTTCACTCCAGCGCAATGCCTGTCTTCCGACGCGCACGTAAAAAGAATCTAAATTGAATTCAAAATAGGCTTCTTGAAGATATCCATGAGAAGGAGAACGTCGCACGTAGGCCTGATCCTCGTTTCCTTCCAGCTCGCCAAAACCTTCGACGAAAACTCCAAAGGGTCCTAACGTCGAATTCAGCTTTCCTTTGACGAGCAGGCGATTGGCCAACTCCTCGTCCTTGCCTTGAATATATTCATAGCGAGGCGCAACCGTGAGGTCCGCCATGGCCGCAGCAGAATTCAAGAGAAGGATCAGAAGAAAGCCAAATCTCACTTCATGCTTTCCATATTACGAACTGTGAAAAAGGATTCTCCGAAGGTTTTTTTTCCCATATCCAGGATTCGCACGTAACTGACTTGTTTATTTGTATCTTCAATTTTTAAGGTTGTCGGCCGAACGGCTCCGGCCATATTTTTATAGTCTTCAAAAAAGGCTTTCTTTAGAACGGTCTTTCCGTTCAAACCCAGATATTCAGCACGCAAAGGCTCAAAGCTTCCTTTTTTTAACCACAGACGAATCCAGGCATAAGTTAAATTGTCTTTGTTTCCTTTGAGCAAAAGCTGCACTTCTTTCCCGTTGTCCGCTTCCTTGGTAACGTCATAATCGCCGTACCAACGCGTACGTGAAATGTCTCCATTAGAAACCTGCCCAGAAAGTTTCTGAGCCAGAGACAGTCGCATGGACCGTTTCAAATTCGGAACGTAAGCGTGAAAATCACGATCCAGCATCAACATGTTACGGCCCTTATCCCGAGCCGGTTCTTTTGTAACAATCAAAGTTTTGTCCTGTCCCTGAAGAAAGACCTGGAAGACAGAGTTGTTTTCCGGCGTTTCAACACGGATCTTCATCTCGTAGGATTCGGCGGGATTGCGAATGTTGTCGGCTTTTTTAACCCACTCTGCGGGATTTTCCTGAGCTGATGCCTGAACTGCAAATACAAAGGTGCATACGGCTAAAAGTGTCTTCATGACATCTCCTATTTATTTCTTTTTGAAAGTGCCAGTTGTCGGGTGAGTTCAATTTCCTTATCCGTGATGATGCCGGTGTGACCTTGTATCGCCGCCAATTGAACTCCATGACGACGGGCCATTCTGTAAATCTGTTTCACCTTGTTCCACTCGATATCGCGTCCCATCGTGAAAGCCTCGTACTGCCCTTCCAAAGTCAAAAGTGCTGTTTCTGCCAAGCAGGCATAGACCGCTTTGCCTGGAAGGCCCATATCAAAATCGATTTCC
The DNA here is from genome assembly GCF_000786105.1 of Bdellovibrio sp. ArHS. NCBI lineage: Bacteria > Pseudomonadati > Bdellovibrionota > Bdellovibrionia > Bdellovibrionales > Pseudobdellovibrionaceae > Bdellovibrio > Bdellovibrio sp. ArHS. Next base: position 201,337 of record NZ_JTEV01000010.1, on the reverse strand, counting down.
ACCGGGCCTGGCAAAATTACTTCGCCGGATTCAATAATTAAAACATCCGGTCTTTTCTTGGCGTCTTCAATGTCAAAATCCAAGGGGCGTGAACAATCACAAACCACAGCTCCCGGTTTTAATAGCATGACATCCACAATTTTATGATCGAAAGCCGAAGTCGCTGTCACCAAGACATCGGCCTGCGGCGCCAGCTCATTGGCATCCGTCGCGATTGTGATTTCGCAATGCGGGGCCATCTTCTGAATGGTTTCTTTCAGCTCTTGCAAACGATTCAGGCGAGGAGCCACCAGACACAATTTACTAAATACCAATGACAGAAGTTTCGCGGAAACTTGACCAATCGAGCCCGTAGCCCCAATCACCATCGCCATTCCATCGACCATCCCCGTCTGAGGATTCTGATTCAGCAGGCGCATTTTCTTTACGACGTCGTTTAAGGCCCAGAGTGTGGCTGAGGCGCTCAGACTGTTTCCGGTCGTGACAGGAATGGGACTGTTTTGATTGATGGTGATCCCCTGATCACCGACAATTTTCGTGTAGGCCCCTAGACCAATCATCTTCGCACCGCGATTGGCGGCATCATAACAGATGCCCTCAATTTTCTGATACACTACTTCTGGATCCGTGTTCTTAAGAACCTTCGGCGTAGCCGGAAGCGCGTAAATAAGGCCGTTGATTTCTTTGCCACTTTCTTCACTGATGATGTGCTTCACATGACCGTGTACAAACGGCGGAACTTTGGCCGCCATTTTATCGAAAGAGTCATTCCACTCTTTCGGCATGTACTTCAAAGCCCCCAAACCGGGAACACGCATAAAATCACTGTGCGACAGCGCATGAATGACAAATGCAAAGTCGGGTTCCTTTTCGCTTAAGATTTTATTCTTAACGGCATTAATTCCTTTGGAAATCTTCGCCTGCGTGGATGAATTGCGAGTCATGACGTACTTACGGGCGACTTGACGGATTTCCGTATCTTCCGTCATCAACTGTTCCCACTCTTCAATACTTAAAGGAGCCGTACGATTGTGCACGAGCCTTAACGTCGCATCCAAGACAGAATAGTTCATGTAAGGATGCACGCGATAGTTTTCGGGAAATAAATTAATGATACTGCGTGGATTGTATTTTTTGACTTCGGCCTCCATCAACGGATGCGAGGACCAGATCACCAAATCTTTGCCCCGTACAAATTCGGTCGCCGCCGAATCAAAAAGAAGCAGGAATGGCAGATCACAGAAAACATATTGAACATTTTCGACTTGCGCCGCTAACGAAGACCGGCTCATCTTTTGAAGTTTTGTTTCCGCCAAGGGAGTGTTGTTACGAAGATCTTTGAAGTTGGCGACATTCAAGACAAGTTTGGACAGCGTCATCAAGCCTCGGAAAGGCTGAATCAAAAGAGGCACTCCCAACAAAGAATACGCATCGCCAATATAGACCGATTTACGGTAACGATGACGAATATACTCTTCCAATTCCGCACAGAACACGGCCGAAGGGAAAAAGATCCCACCCTCGGGCTGAATTTTTCCGGTCTCAATATTCTTAACCAGCGAATTGATATTGGCAATTTCCCGCAAACCGGTTCCGTCACACAAGGGAACCGGCGACGGAATGCCCATGATCTCTAAGTACTGACGGTGAACGTAACTTTTCTGCTCCAATTTGATGACCGGAGGTAAACTGGTCAAAGCAAAAGCATCCACCTGATTGCGAAGCGTTTCAATCAGACGGCGCACGCCATCCACGGAAAAGTTCACGCTGAAACGCTGCACCTCAAAATGGCTGCCGTTGAATTCAAACTCATAGGCCGCATCCCAGTGCGGTCGACCGAAACTAATTTCGGCGATTCGATACGAATGCTTCATACCCGCTCCAAAATGCTTGTTCATATTCTTTAAACTCAGGACACCAAGAAGCCCCCAACACTTTGCGGGTCGCTTCGGTATCGTAATTCGGAAAATTCATCAGATAATAGAGTTCCTCTTCAGGGAACCGCGCCACCAGGCTTGAGATTTTCATCATGAGAGACTTGGGAACTTTGCTGACTAATCTGATTCCTTTATTGGGAATCGCCAAACGTTTCAACGTCGCCGTATAAAGCTCTTTTGCCGTCAATCCGTAAGTGGGAGTGACATGAAAGCTTTTATAACCTTCCGGCTTTTCCAACAGCGTCCACTCGCAAAATTTCACGATGGCTTCTGCCGCTTTATCGACAGGTACAATCGGCATACGCACGTTTTCATTTGCCGGCAAAGGCAAGGCTGTCGGAAAGGATTCCACTAAGGGGCGAATTTTTTTAAAGGCTTCGGGAGCATGATAAGGACCATCAATACGTTCAATGCGTCCTTTTCTGGTATCCCCGACCAGAACACCAAGACGCAGATTGATGCGCGATTTGATGTTTTTCACGGGCCAGTTCTGCAACACCTGCTCCCCCAAAGCCTTCGAATCTGAATAGGCATCGGGAAAGGGTTTGGAAAAATTTAAGTCATAAGGTTTTACAGTAGAAAGCGTGGAATTGATGGCGGCCGCGACCGTACTTGTATTCATGAAATAGGGAATGTTCAGCGCCTCGGCAACTTTCAAAGCAATTCCCATCGCAGAAATATTATGTTGAAAACAATCAACATAAGATCCTTTTAAGTCATACAGGCCTGCCATGTGTAGAAAGAGCGAATAATTTTTTTCCCGAAGAGTCTCGAAGTTGAGGTCCGCATTCCAATGCGTGAGGTCCCCCTGGACTTCCGTCTGGCCCGAGCGGGATAGGACGTCCACCTCGAATTTTTCACGAAGAAGGGGTACGACCAATTTTCCGAGAAAGCCAGTTCCTCCTGTAACGAGGATACGAGGTCTGCTCACGGAGCCTCCAGATTTACCGTTATTGTCGGACCATGATAGGAAGTCCGCGATGCAAGCAGCGGATTGAAATTTCCTGCACGTCCTTAAGAAGAATCTCGCCATCCCCAAAGAAAGTCAAAGAGCGGCCGGGGTTCTGGCTCTTTAGTCTGAACTCTTTAAGTTCAAATGATTTAAAGGCGTTGAATTTCTCCAAATTTCCTTTGCGGATGCGTAAAGCTGCCATGGCATGTTGCTGGGCTGTTTTCGTTTCCGATAAAAGTAAATTCACCGTGCCATCTGTGTTGGAGGTGTAAGGAGCCGGCAAAAAACTAGCCCCGATGCTTTGTTGATTGCTAACTAAAACAATCGGCGAATTTGTCTCGACGTTGACCTTGCCCGGGATTTCAATTTCCAAACCCCAGCCATCAGGATTCCAAGTGCGAATCGCTTCTGCGGTCATCATTGAATAAACACCTGGGCCCATTTTTTTAACCGCATAATAGCTTTTCTCTGCAAGATAGCGGAAAGCTTTCGCCGATTTCGGACAGGTGGAAAGAGTGCGAAGATGATTTCTAAACTTGTTGGCAAGCTCCGCCGCGACCGCCGGAAGTCCCAGACCGCCATTAGTCAACATATAGGCTTTTTGTTCAGGGGAACCAACTTCAATGACATCGATGTTCTTTACAACACCTTCAAAGATATTACGAACAGCCCGATCAATGCGATGCGAGACGCCGATTTCATGCGCCAAATCGTTGGCCGTTCCGGAACGCACAATTGTGATCGGAGGAATTTTGCTGAAATCTTCATACTTCATAAGGCATTGAAGAGCGACATTGATGGTGCCATCACCACCGCAGATAATAATAGCATTGGTTTGATAAGCCATCTCATCACTAAGAAAATCCGCCATCTCCGTCAGCGTTTGCGGACGGCTGAAACGAAGATCGCAGCGAAACAACGCTTCGCGAACTTTGGCTTCAATCAGATCCGCATTCACAGACCCGGCTTTGGAATTGACCAGAACGGACACTCTCATAAAAATTAATTCCTCAGAGAATCTTTCAAAGCAATTACCGTACCTAAGAAATATCGCTGTCTTCCGCGGTAAATTAGAACTGACACTCTAGAAGTGGCCCAAAAATGTCATTTTGGCACTGTTGTATAGAGACTGGACACAATACGCAAGACTTTCAAAAGGAATTACTCACATCTTGTTTGGCGAAACGGCCCCGGAAAAACAAAGCATGTTAAAAAAGTAATAAAAGAAATATGGATAAAAAAAATCCCGTGGCATAAGCACGGGATTTTTCTAAAAAGAAATTTACACATCGCCTCTACGTCGAACGCAGAAGTTCGGGAATGGACTTCTTCAAAAGCTTCACTGTCGGATACAGACTCGCGACAACCGTGGCCACCATCGGTAGCAAAAGTGCTTGAACGTAGTGAGGAGCCATGATGTCCAAATAGACTATAAACTGACGTGTGATTCCCGGCGCCGGGGGCATGGGAATTCCTCCACGCAATAAAGTTTTGTCGATCAAAACCGCTAAACAGATTCCTAAAAAACCACCTAAAATTCCCAGTAAACTATTTTCGATAAGAAGGATGCGGAACAAACGGACGCGTTTTTCTCCGTTGGCACGAAGCGCGCCCATTTCTCCCGCTCTTTCCAAAAGGCCGACTGAAATAACGTTGAAGATACCCATCGCGACAATCACCAGAATGATCGAACGAATGAACGAGAACTGCGCGTTTAAAAAATCGACTGAATTTTGATAATAGTTTTTATCCAAAATCTCAAACGGGATCGCCTCGACATTCGAGTTGGCACCATGAATATCTTTTTCGACTTGAGCCCAGGCGTCCACGCCCTTGGTTGCCAAAGAAAACATTTCGATTCGTTGGGTGTCCAAAAGCTGTTGCGCCTGTTTTAAGTCCACACGGTAAAAAGAGTCATCGATCACCTTCTTTCCGGTGAAAAAGATGCCCGCCACTTTCAGGTCCGCGCCATTTAATTGATTGTTCACGGTCTGGGTCAACAGCGTCACCACGTCACCCACCTTGGCATCCAGGCTTTCTGCCAAACCTTTGCCAAGAATCACTTCATCTTCGCTTTGCAAATTGCCGCCGGCAATGAAGTTCATGTCGGTAAAGAAAGAGTTCTCTCGATCAGGAATTACGCCTTCTCCTTTTCCGCCCAGAGTGATGCCGCCCTTCACGATGAAGGAATAAAAGGACACGCGCGGAAAGACTTGGGTCACGGCACTTGAAGAGCGAATCTGCTTTTCAATCTCGTCCGGATTCTCAAACCAGGCTTTCCAGGGGGTCTCATGCACTTTGCCGAAATAGTTCTTCGGAAAAACCTGGCCGTAGCCATAGTAACCATGAATCACATTTTCGCGATACTGATTCATCACGCCTGAATTGAAACCCTGATAAATCAAAAGACCTGCCGCCCCTAACGCCACCGTACACAAACTGGCCCAGGTTCTACGAGGATTTCTAAATAGATTGCGCCATGCGATTTTAACAAGTTCAAACATTAGCGAGTCTCCTGGATGCGACCGTCTTTCATGGGGTAAACTGACTTGGCAAAACTCACCAGATGCGAGTCATGCGTAGAAAATATAAAACTGGTGTTTTCGGTTTTCTGCAGCTCTTTAAAAGCGTTGATGGTTTTTTCCGCCGTGACAGAATCCAGGTTCGCCGTCGGTTCGTCCGCTAAAACAACCACAGGTTTTTTGGCTATCGCGCGGGCGATGGCGACCCGCTGACGTTGTCCCCCCGAAAGTTCTAAAGGTCTTTTCTTAGCATGGTCTGCCAAACCCAAAAGATCCAAAGTCTCCATCGAAATTTTCATCGCCTCGACCTGATTGTAACCTAAAGACGGTAGGAAGTAGGACGTGTTTTCCAAGACGGTAAGAGTTGGAATCAAATAAAAGGACTGAAAAATAAATCCGACCTTGTGCAGACGCACTTGTTCCTTCTCGTCTTCTTTAAGATGCGTGACATCTTGCCCGGCAAACTCGATATGCCCGCTTGATGGAGTATCGATCATTCCCAGAAGATTCAACAAAGTTGTTTTCCCGGTTCCGCTGGGCCCGACAATGCAGGTGAAGCAGCCCTTTTCCAGTTCTAAATCAATTCCCTTAAGGACGGGAACCTGTTGCTTGTTCCAAAGATACGAATACTCGAGCCCGCGCAAACGATAGAGTGCACTCATGTTGAAGCTTCCTTACATGTAAAAACGAAAACCCAAAGAAATAAACCCGCCCGAAAAATCCAGCTCGCGCTGCTCTCCGGTTGACGTCAGCACCGCATCGCCGCTGCTTTTTGCACCGGAAAATGTCGTGACATCCTTCGTGTATTTTAAATTATCAATTTTTAGCTGACGATAACCGAACTCGACCAGAATAGTTGTCGTATCGGAAAGAACACCCTCATAACCTAAAGAGGCTTGCAAGGACGTCGCGGTCCCCTTGGACTCGGCGGTATGGTCCGCAACCCCTGGAAAGGCGGTTTGTCCAGCGGTGGTCAGGGTGTAGGCATTTTTCAAAGTGACATTGGCCAAGCCTGCGGAAGCGGAAACAAACGAACGATAAGTGTTCGTGCTTTGCAGATTGACCTCAAGACCCACTTTGGGAACATATCCCAAAATCTGGCTGTCGGCAGAATACAAATCGTCTGTGCCATTGTTCGCGGTGGAATCCAACGCACTTGGCTTTAGAATTTCAAAACCGAAGCGAAAATTCAAATAACGAACTGAATAAAGAAAGCCGAACTCACCGGAGTAATTGTAGTTCACGTTCCCGCCATAAGACAGCGTCGCCCCAGCCTCACCATCCAAAGCTTTCGTGCCGATGGCAGAGGCGCCGCCACTAGCTAAGAAATACGCGGCGAAAGTTTCTTTTTGAATATTAAACACGCGAGCTTGCGCCGTGCTCGACAATAAGAAAAAAGACAGAAATAGAAACTTCATCGCTCTATTCCGTCATCAAGTCGACAACAACTTTGCTTGTCGATTTCTTACCAGCCACCTGGTAAATACGAACTTTGGTATTTTTCTTTAAGTCCAATGTCAGATTTAAAGAACTGTCGATCGGATCAAGACTCAGAGTCGTCCCGGTCACCGCCAACGAGTTTTTCATCAAGGAAGACAGACGCGTCTGATCAATGTTCGCATTCGGCATTTGCGCAAAATCTATCACCAAACGAGACGGATTTTTCTTCAGCTCTGCAAAGTAATAACCTGGCAACCCATTTAAAGAGGCGCCATTCATATCGCCGATATCCATCACGATTCTCTCGACCTTTTTCTTCGCGTCGGCCGTGCGGCGCACATCTAACAAAGTAAATCCAGTCCCGGCGACACCGCCAAAACTGACGCCTTGACCCTGAAGAATTTTGGCCGCCGTTGGAGGCTTCTGTGCAGGAACAGCAGAAAAAGCAGGTACGGCCAAAAGAACGGCCCAAGAGAAAGCAAAAACACATCCGATGTTTTTCATGATCGACTCCTTTCGATGCTCCATAAAAGAGTAAAAGAAGCTCTTTCCACTGCCAACCAAAAGGTGCCCACTCATTTTTTGTCATGCAGAGCAGTACAAAAATCCACAGGCACCTTTGGGCGCTGAGTGCCCAAAATGGTCACCCAAATTGGAATTTTTGCGACTGGGCTCGAATATATCCGAGTTGGAGATTTTCTGGGAAGGCACCAAACTTGAACTCCCTAAGATTGATGAAAGATTATCTGAAGGAGCCACTTATGAAAAAGTTGGTTTATTTCGTCTTCGCTTTGTTCCTTGCTGCCTGTCAGCCGGGCGATGATGGCGGTTCGACGACAACAGTAGTAACCCCCTTGAACACAAGTTGTTTAACGGGCCAAGCCTATTGTAACAATACAGTGTACTCGCAGTACTACGGATTCATCCCCTATCCGGGCATGTTCAACTACGCCTACAACTATACGAATTATTTCAATCAGTATGGATTCTGCGGATGCCCGTCAGGCTATTCCGCCACTTATAATGGTTCTTTCGGTTTAGGATGTATTCACAACGATCTTTTGAACCCCTATAACAACTCGCTTTATTACTGGCAGTGGGGTTACACGTGGGGCTACACGACGGCCGCTCCGCAAACAACGATCAATATTCCACAAATCTCAAACGTACCGGGAGCAAGTAATAGCGCCAGCGCCTGCAGAAATAAATTAACTCAGAGCTGCCTATTGGATCAGGGAAACACTTGCGGCGCAGGGGCGACGTGCCGCCAAGTGATCTCTGGATCAAATCTTGGAGTATGTACTTACTAGAGCGAGTGCGGCACTCCTCGACCGTTTTTACGGAATAATACGCCGCAATATCATGGGCCCTTGGACGGATAAAACCACCAAGGGCCCTTTCCATTTTTAGCCGTCTTTTTACACGGATTTTTCCCTTTATTTTCAGTCTTGTTCATGAAAGAAAAGAAGAGTCATTTAACTCTCTTGGAGGCCCCTCATGAGCAATCCTCTTTTACAGCCCTTTACGAACAAAGACCAAGCCGTCCCCTTTGATTTAATCAAAGTCGAACACTTCTTGCCTGCCCTGGACGAGGCGATCAAAATTGCGAAAGAAAATATCGCAAAATTGAAAAGCAATCCGGCAACACCTGATTTTGAAAATACGATTGTGGCTTTGGAAGCCGCTTCCGAATTGCCAGAAAGAATCACCGGGATCTATTCCAATCTTGAAGTGGCCCATGCCGACGATGCTTTACAGGCTTTAGCAAAAGAGATCTATCCCAAAGTCACCGCCTTTGCTTCGGACGTTTCTTTGGATGAAGAGATTTTTAAAAAGGTCAAAGCCGTTTATGACAAACGCGAAAGCTTGAACTTAAACAAAGAACAAGCACGCCTGTTGGAAAAAACATATTTGTCTTTCACACGCAACGGAGCTTTGCTTTCTGAAAAAGACAAAGAAACTTTGCGCAACATCGACCAGGAGCTTTCTGTTCTGGGCCCTAAATTCTCGGAAAACGTCTTGAAAGCGACCAATGCGTTCGAAATGTTCCTGGATAAAAAAGAAGATGTTGAAGGTCTTCCCGAAGGCACTCTTGAAGGTGCAGCGGCAATGGCCGAAGCCAAAGGGCAAAAAGGCAAATGGCTTTTCACTTTGTCCATCCCTTCTTATCTGCCCTTTATGACGTATGCGAAAAATCGCGCCCTTCGCGAAAAAATGTGGCGTGCTTACGCCTCACGTTCCTACAAAGGCGAATTCGACAATCAAGAAACGGTTCTTAAAATCGTGCAACTGCGTGATCAACGCGCGAAACTTCTGGGTTTCAAAACTCATGCGGATTTCGTTTTGGCTGAACGCATGGCCAAGAATCCCCAAACGGTGATGGATTTCCTTGGAAAACTTTTGCAGGCTTCAAAAGACGCCGGCAAAAAAGATTTGGCCGAGGTCGCCGCTTACGCAAAAAAATTGGATGGAATTTCTGATATTCAACCTTGGGACTTTGGCTATTACTCTGAGAAATTGAAAGAAGACAAATACGCTTTCAATGAAGAAGACCTGCGTCCGTACTTCCAGCTTGAAAAAGTTGTGGATGGTGTTTTCGCCCACGCCAAAAAACTATACGGCCTGACTTTCAAAGAGAACAAAGACATCCCGGTTTATCATCCTGAAGTCAAAGCCTACGAAATCTATGAAGACAAGTCCGGTAAGTACATGGGACTTTTCTATACAGATTTCTTCCCTCGCGAGACCAAAAAAGGCGGCGCCTGGATGACTCAGTTCCGTGGGCAGGGTCTGATCGATGGCGCGATGAAACGTCCTCACGTCAGCATTGTTTGTAACTTTACCAAACCGACGCCAACGAAGCCTTCACTTTTGACGTACGATGAAGTGCGCACCCTGTTCCATGAATTCGGTCACGCCTTGCATGGCATGCTGTCAGAAGTGACTTATCAATCCTTAAGCGGCACGAATGTTTATTGGGACTTTGTCGAACTTCCTTCACAAATCATGGAAAACTGGGTGGGTGAAAAAGAAGGTCTGGACCTTTTTGCTCGTCACTACGAAACCAATGTGGCGATGCCTGCGGATTTGATCGAAAAGCTGAAAGCTTCACAAAAATTCCAGGCCGGTTACACCGCCTGCCGCCAGTTGCAATTCGGTATGATGGATATGGCATGGCACTCGACAGATCCCGCGACCATCAAAGACGTGGATGCGTTCGAAGAAAAAGCCACGGCCGAAACCCGTCTGTTCCCTAAGATCGACGGCGCCAATAGCTCGTGCAGCTTCAGTCACATCTTTGCAGGCGGATATTCCGCGGGATACTACTCTTACAAGTGGGCGGAAGTTTTGGATGCCGATGCCTTTGAGTTCTTCAAAGAAAAAGGTTTGTTCAACGCGGAAGTCGCGCAGAAGTTTAAAGACAACGTTTTAAGCAAAGGCGGAACAGAGCACCCGATGGATCTTTACAAGAATTTCCGCGGTCGCGAACCAGATCCGAATGCGCTTCTAAGACGTGATGGTTTGATTTAGTGAGTGCAAAATTTTCGATGAGTAAAAACAGCAAATTAGTTCTAGAAGAAAATAGCAGCATCGCTTTAGTGTATCGTATCCAGACGGCGCAAGCCGTCTCTTTGGCGAAAAAGGTCTCGGATTATTTGAAGGAAAAAGGCTACGTGGTTTTCACGGGCCCGGATCAAAAAATTATTCCTGGAACCAAAGCGGCGAAAACCAAAAAGCAATTGGATCAGTTAAAGCTGATCATCGTTCTGGGCGGCGACGGGACTTACCTTCGTGCCGTGCGCCTTCTGGAAGGGCGAAGCACGCCGATTCTGGGTTTTAACATGGGCTCGCTGGGCTTTCTAACAGCTCATAGTGCTGAATCTGTCTTTGATGTCATCGAAAAAACTTTGGCGGGGAAAATGGTGCTTCGTCCCCGTTCAATGCTTTTTGCGAAAATCCTTCGTCGCGGAAAAGTACGGGATGAGTATCACGCCCTGAACGACATCGTGATTGAAAGAGGCTCGATGAGCCAATTGATCAACACCGCAATCTATTCCGAAAAATTCTTGGTCAGCGAAGTGAAGGCCGATGGCTTTATCGTCGCCAGCCCTTCCGGCTCTACCGCATACAACCTGGCTGCCGGCGGCCCTTTATTGGACCCCGAATCGCCAGTTTTCGTGATGACGCCGGTCGCGCCCCACAGTCTGACATCTCGTCCTTTGATTTTTCCAGACAATAAAGAGTTGTCCTTCAAGCTAGATGGCAAGACTCAAAAAGCCCACTTCATCGTCGACGGTCAGAAAATGACCGAGATCACTCCTGATGATGAAGTCGTGGTGACCAAGTCTTGCTACGATCACATGATGGTGCGAGAACCTAATCACAACTACTTCCACTTGCTTCGCGAAAAACTTAAATTCGGAGATCGCAGCTAGAAGCTAGCCCGCAGGAGATATTATGTTACTAGAGCTGAAAGTTTCTAATTTCGCCATTATCGAAAACTTGCATATCACCTTCAAAGAGGGCCTGAATATTCTGAGTGGTGAAACAGGGGCCGGTAAGTCCGTCCTTTTAAAAAGCCTCAGTCTGTTGATGGGCGGGAAAGCTTCTAGTGACACTATCCGCACCGGGGCCGCCCAGGCGACCATCGAAGGTTCGTTTGATATCAGCAAGCGTGCTGATATTATTGAAAACCTGAAGAGCATGGGAATTGAGGTGGACGAAGACATTTTGATCGTTCGTCGTGTTTTAAGCGCGGGTGATAAATCAAAAGTCTATTTGAACGGCAGCCTGAATACTCTGAACAGCCTGCGCGATATCGTTGCGCCGCTCGTGGAACTGGCAGGCCACTCGGCTCCTCTGATTGAAATGACGGGGCAGCATGAAAACCGCAATTTGATGTCCAAAGCTTATCACCTGGATCTTTTAGATCAGTATGCGGGTACATGGGATAAGCGCCTTCTGTTTACGGAAAAGTACAATCGTTATCATGCCATCTTTGCAGAGATCAAAAAGCTTGAAAGCGACGCCAAACAAAAAGCACAACGTCTGGATTTCCTGATTTATCAACGCGATGAAATCGCCAATTTGGATCTGTCTCCGGGCGAGGACATGGAACTGGAAGTAGAAGTGAAGAAGTTGAAAAACTCTTCGCGCATCGGTTCTTTCGTTGATCAGGCCGAAGAAGCTCTTTATACCGATGATGATTCCGCCATCAGCCGCTTGAATGCCATTCTAAAAAAAGGACTGGAACTGGCCGGCGTCGACCCTCAAATCGGGGCGAAGCTTGAAAATCTGGAGCAAGCCAAAGCTTTGATTGACGAAACGGTTTATGAACTTCGCCAGTATGCCTCGAAGATTGATGCCGATCCGCAGCGCTTGGAAGAAGCCGAAGGTCGCCTGAGCGATCTTCGCAAGCTGCAGAAAAAGTATGGTTCGACAGTCGATGATATCTTAAAAGCCCTGATGGATATGGAAATTGAAATTTCCAATCTGCAAAATTCCGAATCTAAAGTTGAGTCTTTGAAAAAAGAGGCGTCGGTCATTCTTAAAGAGCTTGAGGCCTTAGGTGGTGATTTACACAAACGCCGCATGAAGGGCGCAGATCTTCTTGCCGAAAGTGTGAATGCCGAACTTTTGGATTTAAATATGAAAGGCGTAACCTTCCATGTTCAAGTTGAAAAAATGGATCTTTCTTCGACTGGCATCAGCGACGTTGAGTTCTTAAGTCAGACTTCCGCAAAAGATGTCAAACGTCCGCTGGCGAAATTTGCATCGGGCGGCGAATTAAGCAGAATTCTGCTTTCTTTAAAACGTGTGGTCGGATCGACAAACCAGCCTCGCACTTATCTTTTCGACGAAGTTGACACCGGCGTTTCCGGGGAAACTGCTGAAAAAGTCGGTAAAAAACTGAAGACCATTGCCAAAGGGCAACAGGTCATTTGCGTCACTCACCTTCCTCAAGTCGCGGCTTTTGGTGATATTCATTTCTTCATTCAAAAGTCCCCACAAAAAGGCTCGGTGGCGATGCTTGTGTCGGAACTCAAAACAAAGGACCGCGTTCAGGAAATTGCCCGCCTTATCAGTGGTGAAAAAATCTCTAAAACCTCTGTGGCACATGCCGAACAGTTATTGGCAGAGGCACAAGGCTAGTCGAGCCCTCGGCGATGAAGAATTCGTAAGTATATATCTCCTTATTTCTGCTTCTAAAATAGAAAGAAATAAGGAGGTTTTCTTATGATTCTGGTCATCGGAGCCACTGGCCATATCGGCTCAAAAATCGTCACTCATCTACTTGCTCACGGCCAAAAAGTACGCTGCGTAGCCCGGCATTTTCCCAATAAGGAAGACTTCCAAGGCGCGGAATTGGCACAAGGAGACGCCAACAACGTCGGCTTTTTGATGGAGGCCATGCGCGGATGCTCGGCGATTTTCACTTTGATCCCCCCGAATCCGCAAGCCGAAGAGGTCCGCTTTTATCAAAATAAATTCGGTGAAGTTATTGCCGAAGCCATTGAAGAAGCCGGAATTAAAAAAGTCGTCAACTTAAGCAGCGTCGGAGCCGATCTTGAAAGCGGCACGGGCCCGATCTTGGGGCTGCACGATCAAGAGGAACGTCTCAGTGAAATCACTCATGCTGATATTATGCACCTGCGATGCACCTACTTTATGGAGAACCTGATCGCAGGACTTCCCAGTATTATCGGCATGAACCGCATGTTCGGAACTATAAATGGAGAAGTGCCGATTCCAATGGTAGCGACACGGGATATTGCAGCTCGCGCGGCATTTTTATTGATGAATCCCGACTTCAAATCTCACAACGTGGAATATCTTCTGGGCGAAAGAGATATCTCGATGAATGAGGCTGCGAAAATTTTAGGCCGGGCGATCGGTCACGACGACCTGGAATATGTGGAAGTGCCGCCCCAAGAAATGCGCAATTACTATATCGGCGCCGGGCTGACCGAAGATTGGGCGGACGTGTATCTGGAAATGGAAGAAGCTTTTGGCAATGGCACTATTGCCGGAACCTTCCAGCGTGATAAGGTCAATACGACCGCCACGTCCCTTGAAGAATTCGCGCGTACAACCTTTGCCGATGCCTTCAATAAAGCCTTGGCCCGACAAAATCAGATTCGCTTTCAACAACAACAAAGCGGCGGCGAAGCCAGACCTTAGCCTAGCTCAAGCACAGCCTCTTGGATTTCCAAGAGGCTTGTACCCACTGACGACTCCCCGTGATAGCCTGATTCCCATGAAAAAAGTTACGTACGCTGTTCTACTTCTGGGAGTTTCCTGCATGCACAAAGATCTTCGCTCATATCCGCAACCTAACAAAGTGCCTGTGGTTCTGAATAAACATGGCGATGCCAGAACCGATGAATACTACTGGTTACGAGAAAGAGAAAATCCTAAAGTCATTGAGCATTTAAAAAAGGAAAATGAGTTCACGGCGCAAGCTTTACAGTCTGTGAAGGACTTGGAAGAAAACCTATTTAAGGAACTGAAATCCCGAGTGAAAGAAGATGAGTCTTCGACACCGGTCAAAGACGGCGGCTATTACTATGCGGCTCGCTACGAACAGGGTCAGCAATATCCTCTTTATGTCCGCTATAAGGGCACACCGCAAGGTCCTGAAGAAGTCCTGATCAATATGCCGGAACTGGCAAAGGGTCATGATTACTTCGAATCGACGGGTCCACGGATGAGTCCGAATCATCAGATCCTAGCGTATGCGGTGGATACCGTGGGTCGTCGCTTTTTCACGGTTTACTTCAAAGATCTGATTTCCGGAAAGTTGCTTCCAGACACGATTCCCAATATGACGTCCAATCTGACGTGGGCCAATGACAACGAAACCATTTTCTATGCGGAACAGAATCCCAAAACTTTACGCAGTGAAAAAATCTATCGTTACAATCTTCGCACCCATAAAAAAGATCTCGTCTATCACGAAAAAGACGAGACCTTTAATACGTATGTGTATAAGTCACTATCGAAAAAATTCATCTACATTGGCTCGAGCAGTACTCTGACCACGGAAGTTCGTTTTGTTGATGCGAATAAGCCCACGGACGTTTTTCGCATCTTCAATCCCCGTGAACGCGAACATGAATATTCCGTGACGGACGATGGCGACCGCTTTTATATCATCACGAACAAAAATGCTAAGAACTACAAGCTGATGACCGCAGAGCTTTCCCACACCAATGCGCAGTCCTGGAAAGAACTCATCCCACACCGTACGGACACTTTTCTTCAAGACGTGACCGCCTTCAAAAACTATCTAGTTTTGGACGAAAGAAGAAATGGCTTAACGCAGATTCATATCACGGATAAAAAAGCACAAAACTCTTTTCTGATTCCTTTTGCCGACGGCAGTTACATGGCCTCTGTTGGTGACAACCGGGAATTCGAATCTGAGTGGGTTCGTTATGACTATGAATCCATGCGCCGCCCCCCTTCAGTTTATGAAATAAACATGAAAACGCGGGAACAGATGCTTAAAAAAACCCATGAGGTTCCCAACTACAATCCCGAGCTTTATAAGACGGAAAGAATCTTCATCACCGCCCGTGACGGCGTGAAAGTGCCCGTTTCTTTAGTCATGAAGAAAGAGCATCAGAATGATGGCAAAGCGCCTCTGTTGATCTATGGTTATGGCTCTTACGGGGCCAGCATGGACCCGTGGTTTAGCAGCGATGTCTTCAGTCTGGTGGACCGCGGTTTTGTCTTCGCCAAAGCGCATATTCGCGGAGGCAGCGAAATGGGCCGCGACTGGTATGACACCGGCAGGACAATAAATAAGAAAAACACGTTCAACGATTTCATCGACTGCACGGAAGCTTTGATCAAGAACAAAACGGCGTCCCCCAAACGCATCTATGCCATGGGTGGCAGTGCGGGAGGACTCTTAATGGGAGCGGTGATGAATTTGCGCCCTGACCTGTATCAAGGGATTGTGGCGCAAGTGCCCTTTGTGGATGTGATAACGACGATGCTGGACGACTCGATTCCCCTGACAACGGGAGAATATGACGAGTGGGGAAATCCTCACGACAAGGCCGCGTATGAATATATCAAGTCCTATTCCCCTTACGACAACGTGAAAAATCAGACTTATCCCAACACCCTGGTAACCACTGGGTTGCATGATTCTCAGGTTCAGTACTGGGAGCCCGCCAAGTGGGTCGCAAAACTGCGCGATCATAACCAAGGTTCTTCTTTGATTCTGCTAAAGACGGATATGGAAGCGGGACACGGCGGAGCCTCGGGCCGTTTCGATCAGCTTAAAGAAACCGCCACAGAGTATTCTTTTATTCTGATGATCGACCAAAAGGTAAAATAAAAAAAGGCCGGTGAGAAACCGGCCTTTTTTTATTTTAAAGTAGAATATAATTATTTAACGTCTTGAACGATGATCAACGCACTGAAGGTATTAAACTTCATCAACTGACCCGTTTTAGAATGAATCATCTCTTGCTGAGAAATGTATTTCACATCGCCGTTTTCATCCAAAACTGGTGTGCCATCCAAATTCACCGCAGGAACTACAGAACGCTCCGTTTCTTTAACTCGGAAGAAAAGATTTTCAGCGGTCTCTTTATCCTGACGAATACAACCGCCGGAAGCTCGGTCCCCTAACATATCAACATAGTTTCTATGAACCTGATGTAACGCCAAACCGTTTTCGATATCGAAGAAGATCGCATAAGGCATGTCGGAATCCCAAGAGCTGGATTTATGATCTTCGGACAAATACTTTGGAGTATAATATCCTGTTGGGGTCTGCGACCAATAAGACTTGGGTGGCGCACCTGTGCAGACTTTGTTCTTACGGCGAAGTTCAAAACCTTCACGACCTGTCGATATTTTCGTATCATGAATCAGATAACCGTATTCATAAACTTTCATGGTCTGAGCCGTTGGACCGCGTGAAGCCTTGTTCACGACGATCACATAGCGGAAATCACGCATCCAAGGTTTTGTTTCAAAGTCACTTTCAGAAAAACGACCCTTAAAGTGCTCGGGCAATTTTTCTGTCATCTGCTTTTCAAAAGCCACTGTTTCGGCGTATTCCTGCTCGGTATACTTACAATCGTTAAATGCGTTTTTAACTTTTCCCCAGAAAGAGGCCGACGCTGTTTGAGAGACCACCATCGTCATAACGATAGCGCCATACTTCATAAAGTTCATAATTTCTCCGTTCTAAAAATAAAAAGACGAAAACAGAACAGCAAATACCCTGCCAACGGTTTCAACTTTCAAAGCAAAAGTAAACACACTACAGGCAAAGGGGGCTTTCGTTTCCACCCGACAGAGGGCTTTTTCGCTAAGAAGTTCTACAGGTAATTTTTACTTGGGAGCGATTTTTAGAGGAATTTAGGAATAAAAAGGCAGCCCGGTGAATGGGCTGCCAGCGAACTTTATGTCAGCTTACGAAGAACGTAGTGAAGAATTCCGCCATTTTTGTAGTACTCTAACTCGACGGCAGTATCGATCCGCGAGCGAACCTTGATCTCTTCCGTCTGACCACTAGCGCGGGTAATTTTAACAGTCAAATCCTGTTGCGCCTTCATGCCGCCTTCGATGCCGACAATATCCAGAACTTCGGTGCCGTCCAGATTAAGTGTCTTACGATCCGTGCCCGGATGGAATTGCAGAGGAAGAACACCCATCCCGATTAAGTTTGAACGATGGATGCGCTCAAAACTTTCCGCAATCACCGCTTTAATACCTAAAAGACGTGTGCCCTTTGCGGCCCAGTCGCGCGACGATCCAGTTCCATATTCCTTCCCTGCGACCACTACCAATGGAGTTTTTTCCGCCTGATATTTCATCGAAGCATCGTAGATCGCTAGCACTTCCCCAGTCGGAATATGCTTAGTCATACCTCCTTCGACCAAGCCCCCCAGCATTTCATTTTTAATGCGGATATTGGCGAAGGTCCCCCGCACCATCACATCGTCATTTCCCCGGCGCGAACCATATGAGTTAAAGTCCTGAGGAGCGACGCCTTTGCCGATCAGATAACGACCCGCTGGAGAATCTTTTTTTATACTGCCCGCTGGAGAAATATGATCCGTGGTAATTGAATCCCCGAGGATGGCCAGAACTCGCGCCCCTTTTACATCTGTCATCTTTTCAGGTGTCATCGTCATGCCGACAAAATAAGGAGGATTTTTAATGTACGTGCTTTCATCCCAGGAATAGGTCTGTGATGATGTCGTATTGATTTTTTTCCAGTCGTCAGTTCCCGCGAAGACGTTGCCGTAGCGGGAATCAAACATTTTAGTTTCCACAGTCTTATTCACAAGATCTTGGATCTCCTGATTACTCGGCCAGATATCTTTGAGATACACCGGCTGCCCGGCTTTATCTTGGCCGACTGGATCTTTAGTAATATCCACGTGCATACTACCGGCCAAGGCATGGGCCACCACAAGCATCGGTGACGCCAGATAGTTGGCTTTCACATGAGGATTAATGCGACCTTCAAAGTTTCTATTCCCCGAAAGCACCGAGGCCACAACCAAATTGCCTTTTTCCACGGCCGTTGCAATCGGCGCAGGCAGAGGACCGGAATTTCCAATGCAAGTCGTGCAACCATAGCCCACAAGATTAAAGCCCAATTGATCGAGATACTTTTGGACCCCCGATTTCTCTAGATAGTCCGTCACCACCTGAGATCCCGGTGCCAAAGAGGTTTTTACCCAAGGCTTCACTTGCAGACCTTTTTCAACAGCTTTTTTGGCAACCAGGCCTGCACCAATCATCACAGAGGGGTTGGACGTATTCGTACAACTTGTGATCGCAGCGATAACTACGTCTCCATGTCCCACTGTGTAGTCAGCACCTTCCACGACCATCTGTGACTTTTCTTTCGAGGTCATATTTTCTGCAACCTGAAAGCCTGTCACAAGTTGAGTTTGAAAATCTTTTTGTGCACCCGAAAGTACAACACGGTCTTGAGGACGCTTCGGCCCTGCCAGTGACGGTTCGACGGTGGAAAGATCGAGATCTAAAATATCCTGAAAGAAGTAGTGCTTTTCGTTCTCTTCAGAGCGCCACAAGCCGGTCGCCTTCGCATAACTTTCAACCAAAGCAATAGTTTCTTGGGGTCGACCCGATAAACGCAAATACTTGATTGTCTCTTCATCGACCGGGAAGAAGCCGCAAGTGGCTCCATATTCGGGGGCCATATTCGCAATCGTCGCCCGATCCGCCAAAGGCATCGTCGCCAGTCCCGAGCCGAAGAATTCAACAAACTTACCAACCACGCCTTTTTTACGAAGCATTTGGGTGATCACCAAAACCAAATCCGTGGCCGTCGCACCTTCTTTGAGTTTTCCGTGCAAGCGGAAGCCAATCACTTCGGGAATCAACATGCTTAACGGTTGACCTAGCATCACTGCTTCGGCTTCGATGCCACCAACACCCCAACCTAAAACAGAAAGGCCGTTGATCATCGTCGTATGGCTGTCTGTCCCGACCAACGTGTCTGGGAATGCGTGCCCATGGGAATTCCACACGGTTTTACCAATGTACTCCAAATTCACCTGATGGCAGATGCCAGTGCCCGGCGGGACCACTTTGAAATTTTGGAAGGCGTTCTGTCCCCATTTTAGAAAGACGTAGCGCTCGTGATTTCTTTCAAACTCCATTTTGACGTTTTCATCAAATGAACGACTTGAACCAAAAGAGTCCACCATCACCGAGTGGTCAATCACGAGATCGACAGGAACCAGAGGATTGATCTTCTTGGGATCTCCGCCCAGATTTTTCATAGCGTCTCGCATCGCCGCCAGATCCACGACGGCCGGAACACCGGTGAAGTCCTGCATCAGAACCCGCGCTGGAAAAAAAGAAATTTCACGCAGAAGAGATTTGGGGTCCAGACTTAAAAAAGACTCAATATCTTCCTTC
Organism: Bdellovibrio sp. ArHS; assembly: GCF_000786105.1. Taxonomy (NCBI): domain Bacteria; kingdom Pseudomonadati; phylum Bdellovibrionota; class Bdellovibrionia; order Bdellovibrionales; family Pseudobdellovibrionaceae; genus Bdellovibrio; species Bdellovibrio sp. ArHS. The sequence goes on along the minus strand of NZ_JTEV01000010.1, from coordinate 181,556 downwards.
GTCACATGCAAGGAATCTTCATGGCGCAGAAGATTTTCAAGCAAAACCTTCATCGACACCGGAAGCTTTTTTAAATTCGGATGAGAAATCTTTTGTTGATTATAGATCGTGTAGGATGCGTTTCCGACCTGAAGAGTTTCTTTGGTTTTAAAACTGTCTTTTGATTGAATGTGCATAGGACGTCCCCCGTCCTAATTCCACTCCCCGCGAAGAATTTTATCAAGCCAAAAAGCCCCGATCTGGGTTTTCACATCGCTGACTTTTCCATCGCGCACCAGGCGCATGAGGTCTTCTGGTTTTACTTCGACGACCTCAATAAATTCGCCGTGATCCAGCTTTTGTTGCGTGACGGTCAGATCCCGGGCCAGAAATAAATCTATGTGCTCGTTCGAGTAACCAATAACAGGATGAATGGTGGTCAGAAATTTCCAGTCCTTGGCTTGATATCCGGTTTCTTCCAAAAGCTCACGCTGTGCGGTTAGTAATGTCTCTTCATTGTGATCGCGTTTACCCGCGGGAAACTCTAAAAAGACCTGCTTAACTGCATGCCGATACTGATGAATCATCACGATATTGCCATTGGAAAGAAGCGGAATCATCATAGCCGCGCCTGGATGAAGGATGTATTCGCGAGTGTACGTACGGCCGTCGGGTGCCTGGACCTGATCCTGCTCGATGCGCAAGTATCGGCCTTTGAAAATCTGTTTTGTCGACAGCGTTTTTTCTTCTAAGTGCTTCATTAAAAAAGAGTCTCACACCGAGAAAGCTTTGTCTCAATATAACTCCCCTGGACAAAAGATGATCCCGTCCTTTGTCCTAAACTTGTATAATGTTAGTTGCATACAGTGTGTGGATTAAAAGATTCTAATAGTGAGTCAAATCGGTGGGAATCAGGAGGATTCTTTATGAAGATGTTGAATAAGGTTGGAATTTTTCTTTCAACAGTTCTTGCGGTCTCTGTTTTCAGCGTACAAGATGCAAATGCACAAAGACGTTTCGGCGGCAGTCGCGGCCTTTCAGGTGACATGGCCTTAGGTATCGGTCTTTCCACCGTATCGGCAGATCAGGATGACGTGAATAGAGTTATCGATTACACCACCAACAATGGCTTTGCGAACGTTAAGAACATGGGTTCGGCGTTGGAGTTTTACGTCAACTGGAGCTATCGCTTCAGCGGCACGATGTACGCCATGGTTCTTCGTCCTTCTTATTTTACGCAAAAAACGGATGGTTCCGGAGCGGCAGGATCTTATTCCTACGAGCTGACTGGTTATACGGTCTTCCCCATCTTCCGCCTTTACCCTCTGGAAAACTCCTTTATCAAATTCTACATGCAAACGGGCTTGGGTTACGGAAGCTTGAATGGCTCGATGACCGCAGGCTCAAAAAATCTGGACTTCAAAGGCAGCGCCTTCGGAGCCATGGGCGGCATCGGTGCTGAATTCTGCTTTACCGACACCCACTGTCTGACGGTGGAAGGAAACATGCGCTACATGCCGATTGAACGTAACGTCTCTACGGGTGGCAATTGTACCGCCAGTAATGACATTCCCGGCGTCAGCCAGTGTGGCAACGGCGCTGAGGTCGAAAGAGACGGCTCTGACCTAAGAACGACGATGTCAGGCGTTCAAGGCCTTATTGGCTATACAATGAATTTTTAATCTCACTTTGTTCCCACGTCCGATCACCTAGGGGCTCCTTCACGGGAGCCCTTTTTTATTCTGAAAAAGCATAATAACTTATTTACTATGGGCGTTTAACTTTCAGGTCTCTTTCAGTATAAACGGGACCATGAAAACACTTGTGGCCTGCCTTTTTCTTTTTTTAAGTTCCGCCGCCCATGCGCTTGTCCCGGGAAGTTCCATTCCCAATGCGCATGTGATCTATAATGCGGGTGATGCGGCCGTTATTCGCGGCAAAGCTCCCGCTAATAAAAAGCAAATGGCAGAACTGCTGGCTTTAGGAGTCGAAGAATTTTTGATTTTCAAAAACGAAACCAAGGGCGAAGTTGCAAAACAGATTTTGACTTTGCAAAGCCTGGGACTGGCTCAGAATGACATCACTCACATTCCATTTCTTTGGAAGGATCTGCATGATTTTAAATCTTCCTGCCAGATGACGATTCAGGCTCTTCGCACCATTGAAAAAGCTCTTCAGAACAACAAAAGTATTTATTTCCATTGCACGGTCGGTGAAGATCGTACGGGTTATCTGGCGGGTCTTTGGGGGCTGTGGGCTGGAACCTATAAAACCGTCAGACAGTCCGTGCGCGAAGAACTTTGCGCACGAGGATACGAAGCCGGCAACCCTCGCAAACCCTATCCAAACGTGGTCTTTAAAATTCGCGAGACTCTGACGCCTACTTATCTGAAAATGACGATCCTGCTAGGCCACGCGAAAAAACAACGTCTTTCCTTGGACGAGGCCTGGTGTGAGCAGGAGCCTGAACTGAATATGAACCTTGAAGGTTTCTATTGTTCGACCAACGGTAGGTAAAACTCAGGACTCTATATACACCCAATCCGCTTTGCCGTCTTTGATTCGAAAGATTTTTACTTTCTCTTCAAACCAAGATCCCAGATTGATGGTGCGCACTTTTCGTCCCTGAATATCCTCGATATGGTCATCAAAAACGTGCATGTGGCCAGAGATGATAATATCGAATGGCTTTTCCTTGTACGCCTTCTCGGTGTGAGTACGGATCATGTGCACTAGCTGATCTTCATTGGTCGCGCGATAATGGCCGCTGCGCTGACGGCTGCGCTGACTGGCCTTGTTCCCAATATGATCCCAAAACTTACCGGGAAGAATATTTCCCAGAGGCTTGATATAGGGATTGCGAATAAGGCTGCGATACTTCAGATACTTTTCATCGGCAAGATTGATTAAATCCCCGTGCTCGCAACGCACAGTAAGACCATCCAAATTGTAATACTGAGCTTCAACATGAACTTCCACACCCAGTTTTTTTTGAAAGAAACCCTCGACGTGCACATCGTGATTTCCTTCAATGTAGGTGATTCGAGCCCCCGCCTTGCGAAGATCTTTTAAAGCCTGCATCAGTTCCGGAAACTTGTTGGCAAAATAGGTATGACCACCCACCCACAAATCAAAGATATCCCCCAGCATGAAAAGATGAATCTGCGAAGGGTCTTGTTGCAGCAAAGAACGCAAAAAGCGCAACAGGATTTTCCCATTGCGCTCTTCGGCGGATTTTAAGTGAATATCAGATAAAAACCAGGCTTCCACTATTCTTTATTCAAATCAAAACCTTGTTTCTTGCGAATGAACGCCGGTACTTCAAGATTTTGGCTAGAGAATGGAGAACTCAAAACTTCACGAGCCATGCGGCGCGCTTCTTCCAAAGATTGCTGTTCATGGTCTACGTTCATAGACAACTGTTCAGGGTTGTTATGACGAGCTTTCAAGTCTTGGCTTTCTTTAAAAGCGCGAGCTTTCGCCAACAACATATCTCGTGGAGACACCGTTGTTTCAACTTGTGGCTGAATCGGTGTTGCCACCTCTTGCTGTTGTGGCTGAGCCTGCTGAACCATCATGTTTTGAGCAGCTTGTTGAGCCACTTGAGGAGTCACTGGAGCTACTGGAGGAATTACAACCGTCTCAGTTACCGAGGGACCCTCCTGTTGTGGCTGGGTAAAATTCATCACATGAGATTGAACAGTCGCAATTGGCGGCAATTCAACAGGCGCTGCTTGCTGTGGAGCTTGTGGCATCTGTGGCATTGTCGGCATTTGCGGCATTTGGAATTGTGGCATCTGCGGCATTTGTGGCATCACCGGCATTTGCGGCATCTGTGGCATTTGCGGCATCATGTTCATTCCGCCGAATTGAGCCGTCGCCTGTTGGTTCAAGAAATTCTGCATTTGATTTACTTGCGCCATATCGTTCACAAGTTTGACATCGTGAGAATCAAAACCTGTGGCGATCACAGTTACACGAACCTCGTCACCCATGTTATCATCGATAACCGCACCGAAGATGATTTCCGCATCCTCATGAGCTGCTTCAGTGATAAGAGTCGTCGCCTCGTTCACTTCATATAGAGAAAGATCTGAACCACCCGTGATGTTAACGATGATGCCCGTAGCGCCATCAATTTTAACATTTTCAAGAAGTGGAGAAGAAATCGCCGCTGTTGCCGCCTCAACCGCACGGTTTTCACCTTTTGCAGCGCCAGTACCCATGATTGCGATACCTTTAGAAGACATCACCGTACGGATATCAGCAAAGTCCAGGTTGATCAGACCGCGGATATTGATAAGGTCAGAGATCCCTTTGACAGCCTGAAGAAGAACTTCGTCGGCTTTTTTGAAGGTCTCAAGAAGAGGCGTTTTTTCCGCAGCGATGGAAAGTAGCTTTTGATTCGGAATAACGATCAAAGTATCTACGTTCTCTTTAAGTTCCTGCAAACCGCCTTCAGCGTGTTTACCGCGTTTTTTACCTTCAAACAGGAAGGGCTTAGTGACCACACCAATTGTCAAAGCGCCAAGTTCGCGCGCAATCTTCGCAACAATCGGAGCGCCACCTGTGCCTGTTCCGCCACCCATACCCGCAGTGACGAACACCATGTCCGCGCCTTCCAATTTCTCAACAATCTCATTATATGACTCAATCGCAGCTCGGCGACCCACATCTGGGTTTGCTCCTGCGCCCAAACCTTTCGTCAAATCAAGACCCAACTGAATTTTGTTAGGAGCTTTATTTGCGTTCAATGCTTGGATATCTGTGTTGGCAACGATGAACTCAACACCGGACATGTTAGATTCGATCATTGTTGTTACGGCATTACTACCGCCGCCACCAACACCGACCACCTTGATATTCGCTCCGATATTGATATTTTCCTCTAGCTCAAACATTCGACCCTCCCCTTTTCAACCGCCCGCCCAGGCTACAGCGGTGATGCCCGTAAAATTTAAAAAATCTGTCCAAAAAAATCTTTGATCTTCTTTGTGATACCGTCGAGTGACTCGCCGATATTCACTTCCTGTTGTTGATGACCGGCTTGCAAATCTTTTCTTTGCGACAAACCGTACAACAACAAACCCACTGCCGCTGCGAACTCTCCAGATTTCACAACGTCAGTCAGTCCACCAATTTGCTGAGGAGTTCCCCGGCGAACTGGAATATCAAAAATAAACTCTCCCATCTCAATCAAACCATCAAGCTGACTTGCGCCGCCAGTTAGGACAATTCCTGAACCCAACATCGGCATCAAACCGCTCATACGAAGGTCATTGGCGATCAAGTTCAAAGTTTCCTCTGCTCTTGCCTCAATCACGTCCGCCAGATCTTTGCGAGGAATCACGCGGGATTTTCTTCCGCCGACACCTTCGACTTCGATAGTCTCGTTTTCATTAACCATAGAAGCCATGGCACAACCATGCTTCTTCTTCAAAACTTCTGCCGCAAACTGAGGAGTGCGAAGTCCTACAGCCACGTCATGCGTAAAGTGCTGACCACCCACCGGAATTGTCGATGAGTGCGCCACACTGCCATTGACGAAATACAAAGCGTTGCAAGCGCCGCCGCCCATGTCGACAACACACACGCCCAGATTCTTTTCATCATTGGAAATAACCGCCGTTGCTGACGCCAATTGTCCTAGAACCAAACCGGAAATTTTAAGGCCGGCTTTTTCTACGCATTTAACAGAGTTGTTGATCGCACTTTGGCTGCCGGTCACGATGTGTACATTGGCTTCTAAGCGAATGCCCGACATACCAACGGGATCTGTGATTCCGTCCTGACCATCGACCTTAAACTCCCTTGGCAGAATATGCAGAACTGTGCGATCCGCAGGAACCGCCACAGCTTTTGCAGCTTCGATCACGCGGTCAATTTCAGAAGGTGTCACTTCACGATTTTTAATGGCGACCATGCCCTTTGAATCAAAAGAGGAAATGTGTGTTCCCGCCACTCCAACCCAGACGTCAGAGACGGAATAACCAGACATTAATTCTGCTTCTTCTTTAGCTTTTTTAATGGATTCAGTTGTAGCCTCGATATTGACTACAACGCCTTGGCGGATGCCCGTATTGGGAGCCGTTCCTACGCCAGCGACTTCGATTTTTCCATCGGAATTGACTGTGCCGATTACAAAAGAGACTTTGGTAGACCCAATGTCCAAACCAGCCAATACCGGTGCTTTCGGTTTTGATGTACTCATCCTTAAGTCCTCACGGATGCTTAATCTAATGTTGTAGAACCACCCAATAAAATCATTTCAAAGGGTTTTCAAAGCGGTTGTGACCCGACTTTGATCGGTCCTCCAGACTTAAGCTTAGGGATCCTTACGCAACCTGACAAGGACTTTCTTAGACAGATTCGCATCTATGACGCGCGCGTCAAATTGGCGAGACTCGAGATAGTCGACGACTTGTGAAACTCGTGCGGCCTTCAGTGAAACCTGCTCTTCGCCCATCTTCACTTGAATTCCGGTCTTTATCATCGTCATCCAAAAACCTTCTTTGGTGTCGTGGCGAATTTCAGAAATCGTTTTTTTGCTGAACGATCCTTCAGCAGGAATTTGTTCAATCACGTCCACGGCTTTTTTTCGAAGCTCACTTTGTTTCTGAAAATTTTCACCATCAAGAAGAGCGACATCGGGGGCTTGTTTTGTTTCGACCGCATCTAAAAAACTTCCATCCCTAATAATAGGAAGAAGCTTTCCACCTTTACTCATATATAAAAGCTTAACCTCATAAGGTCGAACTCGCACCGCCAAAGTCGCAGGCCAACTGCGTTTGATGTTCAGTTGCTCCACCCAGTTCAATGACGAAACTTCACGGGAGATTTTTTTAAGTTTGATACTCCAAAGAGAGATCCCTTTGTATTTCGCAAGCTCCGCCTCAAGATGATCCACATGCGGCTTCAAAAACTGCTCTTGCCCGACCGGTGGGTTTTCAAGAATGACTTCAATTTTGGTGATATTAAAAAAACCGCTCTGATTCAGATAATAAAGTGAGCCCGCCAAAGCTATAGGTAAAATGATGAATCCAAAGATGAGTTGTAAAACGAGCTTCTTCACAAATTCTCCGAGCAAACCCTTTGCTGTCGTAGATTCTAGAGTAACAAGACACCGATTCACTTAGTAGTGAATAATCGCTCCTGCAAACAGATGTGAGCGTGAAGCACGACCTAGGTCTCATGCTCCCGTCGACACGAGAGCCACGGGATCAATAAAAATAAGTGCAAATGTGAGTTCCTTAGTATTTTGTTTATAAACCCAACCTCCGATAGAAACATTACCAAGGAGAAATCATGAGATTGGGAACAAAGATCATTATCAATGTGGGCTTATCGTGCGTTATCTGCACGCTGGCTGCTGTAGCAATCTCTTCATCGAAGGTTCACACCCAGGGACGAGAACAGCTTGTCGAAAAATCCCAGGCGATATTATCCCGCCTAGAAGCCATTCGTAGCTACATTGCCACTCAAGGAAAGCTAGAAAAGGATTTCAGACACGCGGTCGAAAAATATCCTGATGGAAAACTTCCCGATGAAGAACGGCAAACTCTTCTGCGCAAGGTGCCGATCTTTGCGTCTATCGTTGTCGGCTTCGAAAATGCCGAAGCGGATGGCTACAAATTTCGCGTCTTTTCACAGAACCCTCGCCGTGAAAAAAACAAGGCGACAGCGAGTGAGGCAGAAATTCTTAAAAGATTCGAATCTGATACGAACTTAAAAGAAATCGTCGAGGCGAACGAGCACTCTGTGGTCGTCTATCGCCCTGTTCGTCTTTCTGAAGCTCAGGGATGTCTGCTGTGTCACGGCGATCCGGCAACCAGCCCTTGGAAAAATGGCAAGGACATCTTGGGTTATCCTATGGAAAATTGGAAAGACGGAAAACTTCACGGGGTTTTTGCCGTGACATCCTCTACAGATCAGGTCGCCGCGGCCGCAACCAATTCAACACTTTCCATTTTAGCCTGGGCTCTTTTAATCACTGTTATGATCTTGGGTATCTCCATCCTAGTGGTGCGCAAACCGCTGCAAGCACTTTTACAGTCTATTGAAACTTTGACAGTCGCAGGAACACAGGTTTCCAGCGCCGGCAGAGAAATCAGGGACTCCAGTCAAAACTTAAGCAGTTCCGCAGTGAAAGCGGCGGCCTCAATTGAGGAAACGTCCGCCTCCACCGAGCAAGTTTCCAGCATGGTGAAGATGAACACAGGACACGCCAGCAAGGCGCGCGATCTCGCCTATCAGGTTCAGGAAAAGGCCCGCGTGGGGGAAGAAGAGGTCCGCAAACTCACCGTTTCAATGAACGAAATCACCACGAGCTCAAAAAAGATTGAAGAGATTATCACGGTTATCGATGATATCGCTTTTCAGACAAACCTTTTAGCACTGAATGCCTCAGTCGAAGCGGCCCGCGCCGGGGACCACGGAAAAGGTTTTGCCGTTGTCGCAGAAGCTGTTCGCAGTCTGGCACAACGAAGCGCCACATCCGCTAAGGAAATCTCGTCACTGATCAATGAAAGTGTGAATAATATTGAAAAAGGGCACACGGTCGTTCTATCAAGTGAAGCGTCCTTAAAAGATATTGTAAATAGTATTGCGTCCCTGTCTTCGTTGAATGAGGAAATTTCTTCGGCCAGCGGAGAACAAGAACAAGGGATCACACAAATTAACAAAGCTCTGAACGAAATGGACAAAATTACCCAGGCCAATGCCGCCGCAGCTCAAGAGTGTGCAGCCGCCTCAGAAGAATTGGCCAATCAGTCCGTGGTTATGAACGATGCCGTTAAAAATCTTAATCAGATTATTACCGGCAAAACCGCCGCCTAAATAATTCCCATCGTTATTTTTTTGAAATAATCAAACACGAGTTTACTATCAAACTCGTGTTTGTTTTTACATAAAATCGCCTTAAATTAATTTAATCGCACAATAAAATCAAAGAACAAAACTTAAGTCCCGCAAGCGGGGCGAACTTTCTTTAAACCCGTCGCAAATTTGTAACTCATGATTTCCGAACGCCTGTTCGATAGATAGCTCATCGAGAACTTTTCTAAGGAGCGTTTCATGAAGTTCAACATCAAGGTAATGATGAGTATTCTTTTGGCCTGTATCATCTGCACTACCGCCGCCGTACTGGTATCTACATCCCGCATCTCTAAACAGGGTGAAACACAGCTCGTCGAAAAATCTCGCGCCATTCTATCACGATTGGAATCCGTTCGATCGTATATTGCCTCTCAGGGGGGCTTAGACAACAGCATCGAAGATGCTCTGAAGACACATCCGGATGGTCATCTTTCCAAAGAAGCCAAAACTAAAATCTTGAAGCAAGTTCCTATCTTCGCGGCGATGCAGGTGGGCGCGGAAGGCGCCGCAGAGGAAGGTTATACTTTTCGCGTATTTTCCGATGAGCCTCGCAACGAAAAAAATGAAGTGACAGCCGAAGAATCGGACGTTTTAAAAAAATTCGCCGCCGATCCCAATCTCAAAGAAATTTCTTCGGTGACCGAAGACAACATTACGGTTTACCGCCCCGTCCGTCTGAGCGAGGCGCAAGGATGCATGAACTGCCATGGGGACCCTGCCAATTCACCTTGGAAGAACGGCAAAGACATTCTGGGGTACCCCATGGAAAATTGGTCTGATGGAAAACTGCACGGTGGCTTCGCCGTCACCTCCAGCAAAGCTCAGATTACGGCCGCAGCGACCAGTGCGACGTGGTACATTGTGGGTTGGTCGTCTGGCCTGTCATTCCTCGCTCTTCTAATTTCTTTCCTCATGCTCAACAAACCCCTAAAAGCTCTTTCCGGTCTTGCTGAAAAACTTCAGGAAGCCGGCACGGGCGTCGCCAAGGCCAGCCATGAAATCACCGAGTCCTCGCAAGATTTGAGCGCCGCCGCGTCTACGGCCGCAGCTTCTATCGAGCAAACGACCTCGGCCACCGAAGAAATGTCCAGCATGATCCGACTGAATGCAGAACACACCAAAGAGGCAAAAACTCTGGCCGAAGATGCGCAGACTAAAGCACGCGCGGGTAAAGACGAAGTGGAAAAGTTAATCTTTTCCATGGGAGAAATCGCAAAGAGTTCCAAGAAAATTGAAGAGATCATCACGGTGATTGACGACATTGCATTCCAAACAAATCTTCTGGCTCTAAATGCTGCCGTTGAAGCCGCCCGAGCCGGAGAACAAGGCAAAGGCTTCGCTGTAGTTGCCGATGCAGTTCGGGCTCTAGCGCAGCGAAGTGCCACTTCTGCAAAAGAGATTTCGGACCTTATACGCGAAAGCGTAGAAAAAATAGAAAATGGCCACGAAGTCGTTCAGGCCAGTGGTTCTATGCTTAATGAGATCGTTCAACAGATTGAAAAACTGACATCGGTAAATATTGAAATCTCAACAGCGAGCACCGAGCAAGCTCAAGGGGTCGCCTCCATCAACATGTCCATCAATGACTTGGATCGTGTCACACAGAGAAATGCTTCCGCCGCTGGCCAATGCGCCACCAATGCAGAAATGCTTTCCGCAAGGTCGCAACAGATGCACGCAATGGTTCAAGAGTTGACACAAATCATAGAGGGAAAAATCAAAAAAGATAGGGAGTTTTCTGACTCTTTGCCCAAAAGAAGCTCCGCACGAAAACCAGGTGTTTCCAGCAAATCGGCGGCGCCTTCTCAAAAGCACGAAGACTTACTGCCCATGAATGATGCTTCGTAAAAATAAAAAAAGGGGCGTTCTTCGTCAGACGCCCCTCTTTAAAGGTCCCAGGCTTTAAACACTTCCTGAACTGATTTTACAGCTGGTTCAAAACATCCAGTCCAAGTTTCCATCCATCCCCGGCACCCAACGTGACAAAGACGTCGCCCTCTTTCAAAAGGCCCAACACTTTTTGCGTCGCTTTGTCATCGCGAAGGAAATAAGACGCGTTGGCATGCTTCATATCCAAAGCTAACTTTTCACTGCTGATACCTGGAATTGGCGCTTCACCGGCAGGATAAATATCGGCAAGAAGAACCGCGTCCGCCTCTTTAAACGCCGTCGTAAAATCATGCCAGCAATGCTGTGTGCGTGAATAACGATGCGGCTGAAAGAAAACCACCAGGCGCTGCCCCGGATATTTTTCTCGGAAGGCCTGCAAAACCGCGCGCACTTCGGTGGGGTGATGGCCGTAATCATCGTAAATTTTGATGCCGCGTTTTTCACCTTTGAAGTGGAAACGACGATCGACACCTTCAAAACGCTGCAACCCTTTCGCGCAAGTCGCAAAGGGAATTCCGGCGGCAAGACCGGCGCAAATTCCCGCAGTGGCATTCAAGGCGTTATGACGACCGGGAACTTTAAGACTGAATTCACCCACCAGGTGACGAGTGCCCAAAAGACGATCGCCGCGATACAAGGAATAGTTGCCTTGCTGTCCCGAAAGCACAAGATCGTTCTTTTCATCAAAGCCGTAAAATAAAATGCGCTTCGGAAAGTTTTCGAAAATTTGGCGAATCACCGGATCATCGCCACAGGCGATGACTTTTCCATAAAAAGGAACTTTCAAGGCGAAGTCATAGAAACTTTTTTGCAAGTTTTCAAAAGTTTTATAATGGTCCAAGTGGTCCGAGTCGACGTTCGTAATGATCGCAATCTCGGGGGAAAGTTTTTGAAAACTTCCGTCCGATTCGTCGGCCTCCGCAACCAGCCACTCTCCGGAACCTAACATGGCGGTGGACTTGATCAGCTCAAAGCGGCCGCCGACGACAATTGTCGGACTCATATTGGCTTCCAAAAAGATCGCTGAAGTCATGGAGGTGGTGGTCGTCTTACCGTGAGTTCCCGCAACCGCAACACCACGTTTCAATCGCATGATTTCCGCCAACGCTTCGGCCCGAGGAATCAAGGGTATCTGCCGCGCCCTTGCTTCGGAAATTTCGGGGTTTCCGTACTGAATAGCGCTGGAATAAACCACGACATCGGCGTCACCGACATTTGAAGCCTGATGACCTTTAAAGACTTTCACTCCGATTTCACGAAGGCGTTCCGTGTTGGTGTTGTCAGCGATGTCGCTGCCAGAAACTTTTGCGCCGATATTATACAGAAGCTCTGCGAGCCCGCACATACCGATGCCCCCGATACCGACAAAATGAAATTTGGCTTGTTGTAACTTCATTGCAAGATTTCCTTTGCGATGGTGGTCGCCGCTTGAGGGATGTAGAAGTTCTTTATATTCTGAACCATCTGTTCACGCAAAGCTTTATCGTTTCTTAAAGATTGAACTTCTGAAATCAATCTTTCGGGAGTTAAATCTTTTTGCAAGATCATGCGTCCGGCATTTTTCGACACAAGACTTTCAGCATTCTTTTGCTGATGGTTATCGGCAGCCGGCAAAGGAATTATGATTGGAATAATCCCGAAGGCCGCTGCTTCCGCAATAGAACTGGCACCGCCACGACTGACGATGATGTCAGCCCAACGATAGTATTTTGGCATGTCATAGATGAACTCCTGCGGTTCAACATGACAAGGGGCCGTTTTATATTTTTCCGAAATATTTTTGAAATCTAACGAGCCTAATTGATGAACGACAGACAAATTGTGCACCCACTCGCCCCCTGCCAGAATCGCATCGCTTAAACAATTATTTATGGCACGAGCCCCTTGGCTTCCACCGAAAGAAAGAAGATGAAAGTTCTCATCTTCGCGCTTGTCTCGTTGCGCATTTTCGATTTCCTCGCGGATGGGCATGCCCGCTTGAATGACATTGTCACTTTTCAAAAATTTCTTCGCTTCGCTAAACACAACAAAACACTTGTCGACAAAACGCGCCAGCAGACGATTGGCCATTCCCGGCATTGCATTGGGTTCCCAAATAGCCGTGTTAAAACCGATAATACTTGCCGCCAACACAAAAGGACCGGAGGCATATCCCCCCACCCCGACCACGTAGAGGGGTTTTAGCTGTCCCAACAAACGCACGGATTGCCAAAGACCCACTGGCACCTTCAGAAGAGTTTTAAACTTCTGCACCGGGCTTTTCACATTTAATTTACCGGATTCGATCAAGTGCAGGGGAAAACCTTCACGCGGAACAATCTTTGTTTCTAGTCCGGTCGCAGTCCCCACAAAATGCACTTCCACACTGGGGTCCAATTTCTGAATGGCTCGCGCGATCGCGATCCCAGGATAAATGTGACCTCCGGTTCCACCACCCGCGATCACAATCGTTTTTTTACTGGAAGTCATTTCAAGTCCTCTTACGTTTTTGCTTTCGAATGTGTCCAGCGCGATCCGAATCGACGAGAAAATTTGTCTTCCTCAAATGAATTTTCAATATTCAGGATCAGACCAAACATGAAGCACAATGAAACCAAAGAACTTCCACCGTAACTCAAGAAGGGAAGAGTCAAACCTTTCGTCGGAAGAAGTCCCATAACCACACCCGCATTGATAAAGACACTCAATCCAAAAGTCACTGATAAACCCAAAGCCAACGCTCTTTTAAAAGGCTCCTCAGCTTTGACCGCGATCTGGATTCCGCGGAAAACCACAAATCCATACAACGCCAAAATCGCGACGAACCCGATAAACCCCATCTCTTCACCAAGAACTGCCATCGTGAAATCCGTGTGCGCCTCTGGTAAAAAGAAGAGTTTTCCTTGTCCCTGCCCCAATCCCGCTCCGGTCAAACCTCCGGAATGAAAGCTCAGCATACTTTGAATCACCTGAAAGCCCTTCTGAGCCGGATCTGACCAAGGATCAAGAAAGGCCAAAACGCGCGCTCGTCGGTATGGAACAGACATCACCAGAAAGTAAAACGCGGGAATCAGAACCGCAAAAGATGCGATGATGTATTTCCACTGTAAGCCAAATGCGAACAGCAGTGTTACCCCCACCATCATGATGATCGCGAAAGTTCCAAAATCCGGCTGTTTCAGAAGCAAAGCCAAAGGGAAGATCATGAACAAGACCAGCCAATGCCACTTCACACGTGCCAAAAAGTTTTCCTGGCGGACGACAAGGCTTGCAAAAAGAAGACTGAAAGAGATCTTCAAAAGTTCACCAGGTTCAAAGCGAATCCCGAAGGGCAACTGAATCCAGCGAAGAGCACCGCCCACACGGACACCCAAACCGGGAACGTAGGTGGCTAGAACCCCTAGAGTCGCCAGCAACCAGAAGGCCCATCCGTATTTTTCGATATAGCGAAATGGAATGTGAACAGTGGCAATCAGAACAGCGAAGGCGATCAAGGCAAATATCAGTTGCCGTTTGAAAAAGAAAAGTCCGTCACCATACGATTCGATCGCAAATATAAAACTGGAAGAGTAGACCTGAACAAGACCAATACCCAAAAGTGTGATGATGGCCAAAAACAAGCTGCTAGACAAATATCTCAACATAAATGGGACTCCCGACCTTTAGTTAATCAGAAGTCCAATTTATCGTCTATGACTTGCAATTTCAGGTTTTAAAAGCTGGACCCGGCTTATTCGGAAATCACTTCCGCGTTGGGATCTTCAACTTCTGTTTTTGGAGCCGGAGTTGAGGTCTTTTTGGAAGTTACAGCGCCCCTTTTTGTCGAAGCACAGCAATAAATCACACCGTTATGATCAGACGAGTTTTTGTAGTTGGTGATTGAGAAACTGCGATTGGCATCACAGCGACGCGCCATCTGCATGCTCAATTCAACGTCTAAATCCGGATTTAAATCACCGCTGACAAATTCACAATACATGCCAGTGCTCGCGGCAAGCTTTTCACGCTGCTCTTGACGGGCCTTGAAGGTTCCAGAGGCACAGCCGGAAAGAAGAAGAGCTGAAGACGTAAAAAGAATGAAAAGACGTTGCGATAACACTTAAAGCCTCCTGGCTAAATCAAGACCGCCCGTCTTGGGCGGTCGAATGATGGATGAGTATTGACTGAGGCCTAAAACCTCAGTGAAACTTTCTCACGATTTCTTTGAAATAATCGCCGCGCTCTTCAAAACTGTCAAACATATCGAAGCTTGAGCAGCCCGGTGAAAGAAGAACGGTGTCGCCGATTCTGGACTTTTGGTAAGCGATCAGAACCGCCTCCTCGAAAGTACCGATCAGGAAGGTTTCAGAGAAGTCTCCCAGATCACGGTTGATTCTTTCTTTCGCTTCCCCGACTAAGATCAAGGTCTTCACCTTTCTCTTAACCGCCGTGCGCAGAGGTTCATAGTTCAAGTTGGTATCTTTACCACCCGCGATCAAGATCACATTTTCATCAAAAGTGTCCAGCGCACGAAGTACTGCATGAACGTTCGTCGCTTTAGAGTCATTGTAGAAAAGAACTCCACCGACTTTACGAACGTACTCAATGCGATGAGGAAGACCGGAAAAACTGTCGATGACTTTTTGGACCGCTTCACGAGTCGCCCCGTGTTCACGCGATGCCAAAATAGCCGCCATAACATTTTCCACAGAGTGCTTACCACGCATCTTCATGTTTTTGATCGTGAATGTTTCGATTTCAGGACCCGTACGAACACGGATTTCATCACCAATATTCACGGCGCCGCCGATATTCATGATTTGTGGTTCTAAAGCGGGTTTGCGCGAGAAATAAAAAATTCGCCCGCGTTGAACCGCAGGATCACGCGCCAATTCCACCACAGCGTTGTCGTCCGCATTCAAGATGCTGGTCGTCGCCTGATTGGTGTTTTTGAAAATACGTCTTTTGGCGTTCACGTATTCTTCCATCGAGCGATAACGATCCAAATGGTTTTCCGCAAGATTCGTGAAAACAATATTCATGGGGTTGAAAGTGTCACAATGTTCCAGCATGAAGCTGGAAACTTCCGCAATAACCACTTGCGCTTTTTCTTCCGAGCGCAGGTAATCCACCAGCGGCTTTTCGTTGGCGCCACCCACCCACGTTTTAATGCCGGATTCCTTAAGAATAGCTTCCGTGATTTTCGCCACAGTTGTTTTCCCGTTCGTTCCAGTCAAGCCAATGATCGGCTCTTTAATGAAACCTGCGGAAAACTCGAACTCTCCCGTGATGCGAATACCCTGAGATCTGGCATAGTCGAAGATTTTCAAATTGCTGGGAACACCCGGTGACAAAACCACCAAGTCCTGAGCGATGAAAGTTTTAGGGCTGTGACCACCCAGTTCAAACTTGATCGGCAAATCTCCCAGTTGTTCTAACTGGGTGGAAAGCTCGGGCTTTGACTTATGATCGGTCACCGTTACTTGTGCCCCGTGCTTGGTCAGGAAGTGCGCCAAAGACGCGCCTGTTTTTCCAAGGCCGACGACAAGAATTCTTTTGTCTTTTAATTCGCTAAACTCTTTATACATTTTCTTACCTCAACTTCAGAGTCGATAGACTTAATACTGCCAGCAAAATAGAGATGATCCAGAAACGCACGATGATTTTCGTTTCCGTTAGACCACCTAATTCAAAGTGATGATGGATCGGCGCCATTTTGAAAACGCGCTTTCCCGTCATTTTAAAAGAGATCACCTGGGTGATAACGGACAACGCCTCTACCACGAAAACCCCGCCCAAAAGCACCATCAAAAGTTCATTTTGAGTGATCACGGCCATCGTCCCTAGGAAACCTCCCAATGACAAAGATCCGACATCCCCCATGAACACTTGCGCGGGATAGGCGTTAAACCACAAAAATCCCATTCCTGCAGCAACAATCGTCGCCGCGACCGGAGTCAACTCACCCGCGCCCACAACGTGAGGAATCTGCAGATAATTGGCGATGGAAAAGTGCCCCGTTACATAGGCAAATAAGCCCAGAGTTGCGGCGGAAATCATGACCGGTACAATCGCCAAGCCATCAAGGCCGTCCGTCAAATTCACCGCATTGGCTGTGCCCACGATAACCAAAGACGCAAAAACGATATAGAAATAACCTAAATCCAAAGAGATGGATTTAATGAAAGGCACCGTCACCGCCGTGCTCAATCCATGATAATGCACCAACAGAGCCACGACGCCGCCACTGATCAAAAACTCTCCGGCCAAACGAATCTTGCCCGAAAGTCCTTTGGTGTTTTTCTTACTCACTTTGAGCCAGTCATCCATATAACCAATCAAACCAAAGCCCCAAGTGATAATCAGAACACCCCAAACCAAGGGATTCATCATATCCACCCACAACAAACAAGGAACCAAGGTTGATAGAAGAATCAGCCCCCCGCCCATTGTCGGCGTGCCGGCTTTTTTCTTATGCGTTTGTGGTCCATCGTCACGAATGGACTGACCAAAGTGCTTCATCTGCAAACGACGAATAAAATGCGGCCCCCACATCCAGCACAACAGAAAAGCTGTGAAGAACGAGATGAACGTACGGACGGTCAAGTACCTGAAAACATTCAGAGGCGAAAACTGATCCGCCATCGAATAAAGCCATTGGTAAAGCATGCTGAAAGTATCCTCTGTTGTGACTTATAAATTTAAATTTCCTAGGAACTTAAAGGGTTTAGCATGAACCTCTTTGTAAAAGCAAGGGAAAGTTAATAACTTATTGATTTCATTGGTGTTTTATCAATCTTATGAGATATGACACATATCATGTTATAAACAAATAGAAATGATAAACTTTAAAAGTGATGAAGGAGGTCCGTTGTGAAACTTGTATTGAAAGATCACATGACTAAAAAGCTGATTACTGTGTCGAGAACTGCCTCAGCGGCGGAAGCGCAACGGCTCATGGCCAATTATTGGATTCGGCATTTGCCAGTGATGGATGAACAAGAAGACTACATTGTCGGCATGCTTTCAGACCGGGATCTGATTCGCGCCCCGTCTGCGGAGGTGAGCGTCGACACATTAATGACTTCTCCGATAAAGACTTTTGACATTGAAACTCCGATCGCCGACGTCGTCGATGGGATGATCGAAGAAAAGGTCTCGGCCTTTCTCATCACTAAGAAAGACGAAGTTGTTGGTATCGTTACCAGCGAAGACATGTTGATTGTCCTTCATCAGATCTTAAATAAAGAAGATGGTATTACCTGGAATCTCAGCGAGATTCTGGTGAATCCGGCTTTGCAACGAGCTGCTTATCTCGTGGGCCAAGCCGGTATATAATTCCAGCAAAGGGGGATTGTATGACTGACAAAGCTGCGAAACCCAAATTCCCTAGTCATCGCATGAACTACGGAAAAATGAATGAACATGATGCGCGCGCCTCGGGCTATACAAACAAGCAGGGGCACGCCGTTGATATGGCAAAACCGGATGTTAAGGGCTCGCCAACGGGAGCCCTGACCGATATTGGAGCCGGGCGCTCTTCTGTGGTTCATCCGGCAAAAAAATCTTAGAGCATCATTGATGTTTTAAAATGGCTTTTTCTTCGGGATGTTTTTCGAACCATTTTTTAACATAGGGACAGGTTGCGATCACTTGGGCCTTTTCACTTTTTGCTAGCTTAAGAGCTTCACGCACCAACTGATCCGCAACATTTTTTCCGCGCGCCTCGGGAGGAACTTCTGTTGAATAGAGATCATAGGAGTTGTCCTGGCCGCGACGATAAAGAATATGCGCCTCGCCGCCCTCGACCATCGTAAAAATTTTCTGCCCTTGAACATCATGTTTAAAATCCATCTCAACCACCCTGTTAAATGTCGACTCATTTCATCTTATAACTAAAAAACAAACCCGCAAGTCTCGACATCGTGTAAAATACTTGTAACTGACAGTGCGTCACCATTGAAGGAGACTCGCATGCAAATGGATTCCGTCGACTTACAATCCCTGCGAATAGCGAAAGAACTTTTGGAAAGACCTGGCATCACCGCGCGAATCGCGGCGAAAATAGGAACTCCTGTCGAAAAGGGACTCGCTCTTCTGCCAGACAGGTTGCAAAAAACCGTGCATAGAGCGGCGGAAAAATCGATTCACATCGCCTACGACATCGCCATGCGAACCGTCGAGCCGTCTACGAAAAAAGACTCCAACAATCTGGGACATAAGCTGGCGGTCGCGGGTACCGGCGGAGCAGGAGGATTTTTAGGTCCCGCGTCCTTGCTGATTGAACTCCCGATTTCCACGACTTTGATGATGAGATCCATCATCGATATTGCCCAAAGCGAAGGCGAGGACATTGCCGACGTCGACACCAAGCTTGCCTGCCTGGAAGTTTTCGCTTTTGGCGGACTGAGTACCGCCGACGATGCTGCGGGCTCTGGTTATATTATGACTCGCGCGGCTTTATCAAAAGCTTTTACAGATGCCGCGAAATCCGTTCTGGGAAAAAGTCTGGCGGAAGAAACGGCTCCTTTATTCGTGCGTCTTTTTTCGAGTATCGCTTCCCGCTTCCAAGTGGTGGTTGCGGAAAAAGTGGCGGCTCAATTAATTCCCCTTGTCGGAGCCTTGGGCGGCGCCACTATCAACGTGATTTTCATGGATCACTTTCAAGACATGGCGCGCGGACATTTCGTGGTCCGTCGTCTGGAAAGAAAGTATGGAATTAACGAAGTGCAAACTTTGTATCGGGAACTTATTATTTGATGGGCAGACGAATTGTAAATTCACTGCCCACGTCTATTTGACTACGGACCGAGATGGTTCCTCCATGTGCTTCCACCACAGCCCGCGCAATTGCCAATCCTAAACCAAACCCCGAGGCCCCTGGCGAACGGGCCGGATCAGCTCGATAGAACGGTTCAAAAATATGCGTCAGATCTTTTTCAGAAATACCAATGCCATCATCTTTGAGCTTCAAAACCCAAAAATCGCAATCCTTATTTAAAAGAATTTCCAAAGACCCGCGCGTGCCGGGCTTTACATATTTGATCGCATTTTCAACAAGATTTCTTAAAACACGCTGCATTTGCATTCCATCCAAAGGCAGCGATGCCTCTGAAGGAAGTTGCAGTTTCATTTGCACCAAGGACTCATAATCCGCGGCCACACTGGCGATCAGTTCGCTTAAGTTGGTATTGGCTTTTTTTAAGGATTTGGCGCCCTCTTTCAAACGATAAGACTCTAAGATCTGATGAATCAAATCTTCCATTTTCGCGAGGTCCTCTTTAATCGAGACCTTCATTTTTTCATCCGCCAGCAGATCCACAGCCACCCCGACGCGGGTCAAAGGGCTGCGCAACTCGTGACTGACATCGCGCAGAAGCTGTTCTTTGGCGACAATCATTTTTTCCAGGCCATCAGCCATATTATTGAAAGAATCCGCAATGACACCAAACTCTCCACGATGGCGGGTTTGAATGCGATATTTTAAGTTTCCCTGAGAAATTTTATTTACACCCTCGACCACCGCCTTGATCGGCGACATCATCCAGCGAATAGTCAGAAAGCTCATGGCCATGATGAAGAAAATAAACGCCGCCGCCCAAAGAAAAGGAAAGACCCAGGCCCGCGGCATATCCGCGTTGGCAATAAACCATACGGTTCTGGGTGAAACTCCCTTCACTTCCGCGAAGTAAAATCCATTCACCCGACCTAACGAAAGTTTATTGGAAAAATCTTTGTCTTTCTTTTCTGTCACGGCGAAGGATGGAAGTCCCTGCCGATCGGCCACGTCTTCAAATCCTTCACGACGGACCCGCAAATGCAAATCTTCGCGAAGTGCTTCGATATCAGCGGCCGTCTTGATTTTATCACTTAAAGATTGCAGATAATAAACAGCGTTGCTTTCAATCACGGGCGACAAAGACTTTTCCGGACTTAACGAGTGTCCTAACAAAGCCAGTCCGCCAACAATGAAGATGGCCGTCAAAAGAAAAGTCAGAAACACCTTGATCAATAATTTCATTCCACGCGGTTTCACAGTGCTTCCTCCACCGGAGCGATAAAACAATACCCCTCGCCCCAGACAGTTCTTAGAAAGATCGGTGCTTTGGCAGGATCTTTGAGCTTTTGGCGCAGACGACTGACAGCCACATCGATACTGCGGTTGTAGGCCTCCCAATCGACACCACGAAGTTCATCCATGATGCGATCCCGGGAAAGACTTTGCCCCGCATAGGTCATCAGCAGTTTTAACAACTCGTATTCGTGTGTGCTCAGATTCAGATTCTGATTTTCCAAAAACGCCGCTCGCAACTGGGTATCCAGCAGCAACGCCCCGGAGCGCAGTTTTGTGCCGACAGAGGTTTTTTTATAGCGACGGATCAAGCTTTTCATTCGCGCGACAAGTTCGCGCGCTTCGAAGGGTTTGGGCAGATAGTCGTCCACTCCCAACTCCAACCCCAGAACCTTGTCAGAGGTTTCGCCCCGGGCAGTCAGCATTAAGATCGGCAGGTCACTGAAGGCGCGGATTTTTTTACAGACTTCAAAGCCATCCATTTCCGGCAACATCACATCCAGAATAATCGCATCAAATTTATCGCGCTTTAAAGCCGACAGAGCCTCTGAGGGGAGGGTGAATTGCACCGCCTCCAGCTCGAACTGGCTGAAATACTGCTTTAACAAGTCCCCTAATTTCTGATCGTCATCGATCAAGGCTATGCGATTCATGCCTTTATATTAGTTCATAAAAGGTTTTGGCGAAAGGGTTAAACCCCAGAATAATCAAGCAGTTACAATTTGTTACAAATATTAACAACCCAGCAACCACTGCCAGGCTGTGAAGCTCTACACTGGTCTTCAAGAAACCCACTCACCTCAAAGGAGCTGTTATGAAAATGGGAATTAAAAGAAAATGGCCTCGCGTTTTGGGCGTCGCCTTGGCTTTCGCTGGACTTGGTTTAATGACTGGATGCCATCGCAGTCCTGAAGAAAGAATTAATGCCGTAAGTGAAAAGATCGCCGATAAATTTGATTTCAATGAACAGCAAAAGGTTCTTCTTAAAGATATCACGAACGAGCTCAAAAAAGACTTTGCTGAGGAAAAAGCCACTCGCCAGTCTTTATATGGCGACTTGAAAGCAATGCTTCTTGCCGACGAACTTGATAAAGGCAAAATCAAAGAAGTGCTTCAGGCACGGCAGGCGCGCATGGATGCACGGGTCGACAAATATCTCGATAAAGTGGCCGTGTTGCACAAAAGCCTGACCGCTGAACAGAAAAAGGAACTTGTCGAAAAAATCGAGAAGTTTCACAAAAAGTGGGAGTAGCTTATGTATCTTGCGCTTTTCACCACAGCGCTGAACCTGTCCAAGGTTCAGCGTGTTACTGCTTCTCCGCGAAGTCCAAAGGTTCACAAGGGAATACAAAGCGTTCCAGCTTTGTCCCGCGTGATGCCTTCACGACAGCAATATCTCCAGATTGTAAAAACCGTCCCAAATCCTGACCCGAAGATTCCTTAAAATCTTTTTCGATCAGTGAGGGATTTTTATAACCGGCTTTTTGCAAGCCTTTCCCAAAGGCTTCATAGTCGTCTCCGATAAAATAGACTTTATCGAATCCCGCTTGCCCCACCCAAGTGCCCAACTCTTCATGCAAAGAGGCTGAGGCACTTCCTAATTCGCGCATCTGCCCGAAGACACCCACTTTTCGCCCTGGCACAGTTAAGAGCTTCATATTATCAATCAGCGCTTTCATGCTATCGGGGTTGGCATTGTAAGCGTCAAAGATCATTTGTGCGCCCGATTTTAAATTCACAAGCTGATTGCGGCCCCAGTTGGTTTTACAATAAGGCAATCCCTTCCAAACCTGTTCCGCCGTCAAACCCGCTGCCAAGCCCAAGGAGGCTGCTGCCATCAGATTGGTTAAGTTCTGGGAACCGAAAACCTGAACACTCGCTGATCCTGACTTTCCCGCGATACTTCCTTTAATAGAAAGTTCGCCCATATTCATGGCAGAGATCGTCAGATGCACGTCAGCCCGCGGGTCTTCCGACGAAAAAGTTAGAATTTTTTCACGTGGATACTTCTTCTCGACTGCCTTGACGTACATGTTATGAGTCTGTGGATTGTCCAGATTATAAATGCGCAGGGTGTTCATGTCGGCGGCTTCATAGATTTCTTCTTTGGCTTCGGCCACTTTTTCGATGCTGCCGAAAAACTCCATGTGCGCTCGGCCCACCATGGTGCAGACCACGACGTCAGGCTCGGCGATATGAACCAGCTCTGTCAATTCACCGGCATGATTCATTCCCATCTCAACCACTGCCACTTCGGCATCAGCCGGAATTTGCAGAAGTGTGAAAGGAACGCCCCAATGATTGTTGAAAGAACCTTTGTTGTAGTGAACTCTTTTTGCGGAACCAATGAGCGCCGCCGTGAACTCTTTGGTCGTCGTTTTTCCATTCGAACCAGTGATACCTAAAACCTTCGCTTTAGACTGGCGGCGTGCCCACGTCCCTAATTGTTGCAATGCCTTCAACGTATCAGACACCTTCAGAATCGTAACTTGTCCCTGAAGTTTTTTTACAAGCTCGCTGTCCTCGTGAACCAAAAGACCCGTGGCCCCTTGCTGAACCGCTTTATCAAGGAATTGATGGGCATCAAAAGCCTCACCTTTTAACGCTAGGAAAAGCTGCCCTTTAAGATCGGCGCGTGTGTCCGTGCCGAGACCCTGAAATTTTTCATCTTTACGTCCAAGAACTTGGGCTCCGGTTACATTGACAATGGTTTGCACGTCCATGGCTCTCATTGTTTTTTATCTCCCTTGCAAGGCTTCTTCGGCTACTTTCACGTCACTGAATGGAAATTTTTCTTTGCCGATAATTTGGTAGTCTTCATGTCCCTTCCCGGCAATAAGAACAACATCGCCGGGTTGAGCTTTTTTTATGGTCTGATGAATAGCTTCTTTACGATCGACATAGACCGAGGTCTTTGTTTTATTCGCAGAATCTGTCACACCCATTAAGATATCATCGATAATACTTTGCGGATCTTCCGTCCGCGGATTGTCCGATGTGATCACGACCTGATCGGAAAAACGCAGAGCCATTTGCGCCATTAAAGGACGCTTCCCTTTGTCTCGATCTCCGCCGCAACCAAAAATCGTCCAAATTCGCGCTGAGGAATTTAGATTCTCGCGCACTTTTGTTAATGCGGTTAAGACATTCTCAAGGGCATCTGGAGAATGGGCATAATCAACAAACACCGCAAGATCCTGTTGATTAGGAACCGATTGCAGACGACCCGGTACACCGGTGAAAGCCTCTAAGGCTTCAATACAAATTGCCAAAGGAATTCCGGCGGAAAGTCCCGCTCCTAACGCGGCCAGGGCATTCAAAACATTATGCGTGCCCGACATTGGAAGGCGCACTTCCCCTTCACCAAGCGGCGTCTGCACTTTGAAATGAGTCAGCGCGAAATCCATTTTCAAAATTTCGTAACGAATATCTGCATCCTTAGCCCCGTAAGTCCAAAGAACCGCCGGATCAGCGACCTTCAAACGACGGCCATACTTATCCACCGTATTAATAATGGCATAACAGGGTTTCTTTTCGGTCTTCCATAACAGATCCGTGAAAAGCCGTTGTTTGGCCTCAAAATACTGATCCATGGTTTCGTGATAATCCAAATGATCCCGGGTCAGGTTCGTGAAGATGACCGTGTTAAATGGAACACTGTCGACGCGCTTCTGATCCAAAGCGTGCGAGGACACTTCGATGGCTACGGCCATGGCCCCCTCATCGCGGAATTCACGCAGACGTTTTTGCAAAAATACAGGATCCGGCGTGGTCATTTCTGATGGCCAGACTTTTTCGCCCAGATGATGATTGACCGTGCCAATGACTCCGGTGGGAATTTTTCCGGCGTTTAAAATTGCCTCGGTCATATACGTCACGGAAGTTTTTCCGTTTGTTCCGGTCACACCGACACAAAAAAGTTCCTGTCCCGGATCCAAGTAAAAACGACTGGCTAAAAGATCCAGAGTTTCCCGTGAGTTGTCCGTTGGGAAGATGAAGCCGCTAAAGCCCTGTGGAACTTTGGTGCGATCTTCGACAACCAAAGCCGCGGCCCCTTTGGTAACAGCGTCGTTCAAAAAACTGTGCCCATCCAGTTTGCTACCGCGGATCGCAACAAAAACCGCTCCAGGAATTACCAGACGCGCATCATTAAAAACGCCGCTGACTTCCACATCTGGCACAGTGTAATTCGAAATTCCTGGAATGCTGGCAAAGAGATTATTCAGTTTCATAGACTCGGTTTCAAGAATAGCGTATGACTAAGTTATGAGACAACTCGGAAAGATACATTGCCAAGAAATAAATAATGACGATAACGCGCCCTGGGTGATCTTCTTTCACGGCTTCGGCGCTGACTGTAATGACCTTTTTTCTTTGGGGGATATGATTTCCACCAAGAAGACCTACAATTGGCTTTTTCCGAATGGAATTTTAGAAGTGCCCATTGGACCAGCCTGGATGGGACGCGCCTGGTGGACCGTCAATATGCTAGAGATCCAAGAGGCTCAAGCTCGCGGCGAGCACCGCGACTTCAGCAATGAAACGCCGAAAGGTCTTCCCAAGGCTTACGACGCCGCCATGGAAATGATTCGGCAACTCAAAGTGCCTTGGAACAAAATTGTCCTGGGTGGATTCAGTCAGGGCGCGATGCTCGCGACAGAAATTTATCTACGTGCGCCCGAAACTCCCGCTGGACTTGTCATTATGTCGGGAACCTTGCTGCATCAGGAAGAATGGAAGAAACTCATTCCGGCTCGTCAAGGACAACGATTCTTCCAAAGTCACGGCGAAATGGATCAGGTTCTGGGGCATAAACAAGCGCAAAAGCTCAACACCCTTTTGAATCAAAACGGAATGAAAGGGTCGATGTTAAGCTTTCGCGGCGGGCACGAAATCCCCGCCCCTGTGATCATGAAAATCGGTGAATACTTAAACTCGATTCAAGCTGACTAAGAGCGAATGAAGCCACTGGCTCACCGGTTGTGCTTTAAAGCCGGCGGCCTTGGCTTTTTCGACATTTAAAAACCAGTC
Organism: Bdellovibrio sp. ArHS; assembly: GCF_000786105.1. Classification (NCBI taxonomy): domain Bacteria; kingdom Pseudomonadati; phylum Bdellovibrionota; class Bdellovibrionia; order Bdellovibrionales; family Pseudobdellovibrionaceae; genus Bdellovibrio; species Bdellovibrio sp. ArHS. The sequence continues at coordinate 155,752 of NZ_JTEV01000010.1, read as the reverse complement.
CTCGGTAATTCCATACGGGGACCAGTTTTCTGGCGAAGGCTCTTGCAGCAGGTGCGCTTTTTTTCCCGTGATAGCTTCGATGTCCTGAACAAGTTCTTTGAGGGGAATGGCATCCTCAGAGGCGAAATTAAAAGCGCCTTCGTGTTTAGAATGTACCAACCACAAGAGCGCGCGAGCCGCATCCTCGGACGTGATAAAAGAAAATTTGGCATTTAAGTTGGGAAAATAAAGAGGCTCTTCGTCTCTGATTTTCTTAATATGCCCCCACAGACGGCCGGTGTAATCATCTTCTCCGACTACAACAGGAAAGCGGGCGAATGCACACTTAAAAGGGGCTTTGGTCGCAAAGTAGTTTTCCGCCGCGCGCTTCCCTTCTCCATATTCTTCGGCGGGATTGGTAGGCTTTTTCGGCTGGTACAAGAAGGGGTTGTAGCTATCCTCCTGAAGATTCCCTCCTAAGGAATACACGGACATGGTCGAAGTCATAATGTAATAAGGCGTTTTTTCCGCAAACACCTCACAGCTTATTGCCGCATCATTGGGGGTCATGCAGACCTGATCGACGACCAAGTCAAAAGATAGAGAACCCACCGCCTGAGCCAGGGATTCTTGGTTCTTACGATCCCCTTTGAGTCGATGCACACGAGCGCCAAAATCATCCTCCTGTTGGCCCCGGGAAAGAACCCATATTTCATGACCTTCTTGAATCAGCGAATGCACAAGTCTTCGGCCAAAGTATCTGGTCCCACCTAAAACTAAAATCTTCATAAAGAAACGTCCTTTGGAAATTTTGTCATTTTCATTTTTAAATCAGCGGCGGCTTCTTGCATCGAGCGAATATTTGAAACCTGCAGCAGTTTTTCGATATAAGCGGCTTCGTCCGCGGGCAGGTCCCGATACAGGTAACGCATGCCAAAATCATGCTTCTGAGGTGCGCGTTGACCGCGTAACAGTTGCACCCACATCATCACGAGTCTCTGATAGAACGTGTAACTGTCAATGTACTTTCCGCGCATCGATTCCTTTAAAAAAGTTCGATAAAGTATTTCGAAGCGGGCAATCCATTGAGACCAATCCATTTTTTTGGAATTTTCATAGCGGGGCGATTGTGCGGCGGCCTGCAAAATACCGCTCTTATCGAAAAGCAGGACCGGCGCACCATGGCGTTCGACATTGAAATATTCCGCGTAATCCGCAGGTTCCAACGACTGAAAAACACCGGCATCGACGTAGTAGGTGCTGGGGGCCTGCTCTAAGACATAAAACTTCTGAGAAAAATTCTTCCACGGCGAGTCTTCCACATTCCAGATGTGTTCGATCGGAAAAAGCTGTCGCAAAGAAGCCTCGATAATTTTGAATATTTCTTCAGGAGAAGAACTGATGACGACAATGTCAGTGTCGGACAAAGAGTCCTCATAGCCGGTGGCTGTCGAGCCCCCCAACCAGGCCGCTTGAGCCCGTGAAGAAGATTTTAGGTTTTCAGATAAGGCCTCTATGATTTTGTTTTTATCAAATGCTTCCGCCATGGAAAAATTATGGCGGGACTTAATGGGGATCTCTACCGAGAATTCCAAGTACTAAGATATAGGACGCCAAGTTCTAGCGGGTTAACTCTGCCAGGACGTCCCAACCAAATTTTTCAATTTTGGCGTCGCCGATGCCGTAAACAGACTTCATTTCCTCAAGACTTTGCGGGTTTTTCACGGCAAGATGTTTCAAAGTTTGATCGCTGAAGACCACAAACGCCGGAGCATCCAGTTCTTTGGCTTTCGCTTTTCTCCACTGGCGCAAAATCTCGTAACGCTTTTCTTGGATGTCATCCAAAACGAAATCCAGGTCTGAGGCCTTGGGCTTTTTCGTCTTCTTCAAAGTCGATTTAATTTTTTCCAGAGTGGTATCAAGCACCAAAGAGGGCGTTAGTGGTTTTAAAATACGACGCACAGACTTCGGATCACAGTTGTCACAGTGACCACAACGTTCGATGCGTTGCGAGTCTTTGTAGTACGTAAGAATCTCGGCATGACGACACTCACCGCCCTCTGAATAATTGACGAGTGCCTCGAGATTGCGCCAACGCGCACTTTTGATTTCCTCTGGCGCTTCCGAAGAATGAATAAAGTAGGACTGCAGCCCCTTGTCTTTCTTCGAATACAAAGTCAGACAGGTGGATTCGACACCGTCACGTCCACCCCGGCCCATTTCCTGATAAAGGGCATCGATGTTTGCAGGAATCTGATAGTGCACGACCAAACGCACATCCGGCTGATCGATTCCCATACCAAAGGCATTGGTCGCGACAAGAATTCGCAGAGCCCCCTCGGCATAAGATTCCTGCGTTTGCGCCCGGACTTCTGCGGAAAGGCCCGCATGATAAAAGCCAACCTGCTTGAATTTTTTCTGCAACAACGCCGCGGTAGATTCGGTCACCTTGCGAGTTCCGCAATAGACAATGATTCGCCCCGTGGGCGTAGACTTAATACTTTGAAGAAGCAGCTCCAGCTTGGCTTCTTCATTTTCACAAAGTTCAACTTGATAATAAAGATTGGAACGGTAGAAACCATGGACCATGCGTTCTGGCTTTTGCAAATTCAGATGTTTGGAAATATCGTCCAACACCGTTGGCGTTGCCGAAGCAGTCAAAGCTAAGATCGGAACATGAGGGCACAGTTTTTTCAAAATACTCAGTTGTGCATACTCTTCACGGAAATCATGGCCCCATTGTGACACACAGTGCGCTTCATCGACGGCAAAAAGTGCGATGGGCTTATGTTGCACCCATTTTTGAAAGCCCTCTTTTTGCGCTCTTTCCGGAGAAAGATAGAGCACGAAAGCGCCGCCTTTATTTAACTCGGCAAAGACCTCACGTTTTTCATCATCGGATTGCCCCGAGTGCAGACATCCAGCGGGAATTCCCAGCCTGCGCAAAGCCATCACTTGATCTTTCATCAAGGCAATCAAAGGCGAAATAACAATCACCAGCTTTTGAAAGTGCACCGCTGGATATTGATAGCACAGGGACTTACCGCCACCCGTGGGAAGAACTGCTAAAACATCTTTATTGGCGAGTACGGCGTCGATGATCTCTTGTTGCCCACGGCGAAACTGGGAAAGCTTGAAATATTTTTTTAAAAGATCGGAAGGCGACGCCTGCTGGATTTCCATATTCGAGTACTTTCTTTGAAAGAGGAAGGTGAAGCAACAAATATCTGAGCTTCCAGAGTAAACTCGAAGAGCAAAGAACGAACTGGATTAGGTTTTAATTGAGACTCGAAAGACTGACACAACTGGCCGATGTTTGAAAAAAATCGGACAAAAAAAAGGGAAGACTATCTCTTCCCTTCACTTTTACTTCATGATGACTGTGATTTCTTTGGATTCCGGAAGAAGAGAGCCCGCATCCGGAATGGTGTCAGCGACAACCCCCTGGCCGACAAATTTCACCTTCAAGTCCTGACCGTTGATACGGCGAAGAACTTCTCGTGTCGTCAGATTCTTCAAGTTAGGAACTGTTTCGCCGGTCATCACCTCTGTCACCTTATCAAGCTCAGAAGCCGTCAATACTTCTTTTACAGGAATCTTCACCGCAGGTTTGGGTTCCGCGGCGATACGACGCACTTTTTTATCCACCGTCGAAACTTCCGCAATCGGCAACGGCGCAATGCCTTCTTTGCGGACGGCGTAAGAGGCCATGCGCGCAAAAAGAGGTGCTGCCACGGTAGCGCCATAATATGCTTTGCGAGGCGAATCCACTGCCACATAAATCACGAATTTTGGATCATTCGCAGGGATGAAACCACCGAAGCTTGAAATATAAGCACCTTTTAGATACCCGCGACCGTTGGGATTCACCTTCTGCGCAGTTCCCGTTTTACCACCCACCATAAAACCGTCAACACGAGCGTTACCGCCCGTTCCGCCAACGGTTGTAACACCAACAAGCATTGCCCGCATCTGGGCTGCTTGTTCGGCTGTTAAAACTCGGCGGATGGGTTTTACTTCTGCTTCTTTCAACTCGCCTGTTTCGGCATCACGAATGCTCTGTACGATGTACGGTCGATTCAAAACTCCGCCGTTGGCGATCGCGGCAAAAGCGTTGGCGATTTGCAATGGTGTCGCGGAAATACCGTGACCGAAAGAGATATTACTTAGCAAGTGCTGTCTCCAAGGCAAAGCTTGCACCATGCCCCGTGCTTCTCCGGGAAGATCCACACCCAATCTTTGGCCGAAGCCAAAATCCAGAAGTCCCTGACGAAGTTTGTCTGAGCCCATCTTAAAAGCAATTTTCGTCGTACCCACATTTGAAGACACCGCCAGAATTTCAGAGACTGTCAGGTCCTCGAATTTCTCTTTGGATTCCGCCTCGCGAATAATGCGATCGCCCACTTTGAAGCTGCCCTTTTCACAGTAGAACTTGGTGTTGGGTTGAATCAAACCGTCCCGCAAGGCGGCGGCGATCACGAAGGTTTTCATCGTCGAGCCCGGCTCAAATGCATCTGTGACGATTTTATTGCGACGATGTTCGGCGGCCGCTTTCATCGCCTTATTGACATCAAAGGTGGGCGCTGAAGCTAAAGCCAAAACCGCGGAAGTCTTCGCATCCAGGATAACACCTACAGCGTGATCCGCTTCAAAAGTAGAGACGGCGTTGGCCAACTCGCTTTCCAATCGATATTGCAGCTCAGAGTCCACCGTCAGACGCAATTCGCTTCCTTCTGGATTCTCAATGAACATCAAGCCATCATTGATCAAAGGACGACCACGAGCATCCCGCTTGACCGAAACTTTCTTTTGGTTTCCGGCCAGCAACTGATTGTAACCTAATTCCAGCCCTTCCAACCCCTGACCTTCAATTCCTAAAAAGCCCAAGGTCTGCGCCAATAAAGTTTCATTCGGATAAACCCGACGCCATTCTTCAACGAAGGAAAGTCCACGGATGTCCCAGGATTTGATCTCGTCAGCGGCACCTTGATCCAACATCCGCTGAATCCACACGAAGCGACGATTCCCGTCTTTGATCTTCGCATAAACAGACTCGTAGGACTGGTTTAAAACTTTGGCGAGTTTCTTCGCTGCCAGTTTTCGATTTTCAATAATTTTGGGATCCGCATATAAAGAATAGGCCGCAGCCGACATCGCAAGATCACGCCCATTGCTATCCACGATGGCTCCGCGACGCGCTTGCAGCGTCACCTTGGTTTGAAACTGCCGGTTCTGCAACGAATTCAAGCGATCATTCGGTAAAAACTGCAAATACCCGGCACGCAGAATCAAGGCTGACCATAGAACCAATATACCTACAAAAATAATGACGATACGTGATTTCAATTACAGGTCCTTTTTTGCGATATCTTTATTCACCACTTTTTCCACATCACTAGCGACAGGACCGCTGAGGTGGATAATCTGATTGGCTTGGACTTTTTTAAGAGTGAATTTTTGCTGCGCCATTGTATCCAGCAATTGCGGTCGGGTGATTTTCGCCAAAGCGATTTCTTTGGTGCGCTTTTCTTCCCACACTTTTTTATGTTCGCGGGTCAGCTTTAAAACGCTGTAACCCATGCGCCGCTCCTCCATCTGCAAAAAGACGATGGAAAACAGGGTGAAGATGATGACGAGAATACTAAAAAAAGGTTTTAACTGCCTAAAGTTTTCCGAGCTCATCCTGAGCACTCCTCTCGAAGACTCTCAACTTCGCGGAGCGCGAGCGAGAGTTTTTGTCACACTCTTCCTGAGTGGGAACAATCACTTTTTTATAAACGGGGCGACCAAGATCTTCAGCATCTTTGAAGATATTCTTCACGATACGGTCTTCCAAAGAATGGAAGGTGATGACGGCTAAACGCCCACCAGGATTCAAGGACTTCATCATGGCTGGCAAAGCCTGTTCGACAACTTCCAGTTCCGAATTCACAGCCAGGCGCAATGCCATAAAATATTTGGTAGCGGGATGATGCCCTTTGATTTGCCACCCATCGACACGCTCGATAAGGCCTGCCAACTGACTGGTGGATTGAAAAGCTTTGGTTTTACGGTCATGGACAATGGCGCGAACGACGCGGGCCGGGCGATACACTTCACCGTAGTCTTTGAAGATTCGAATGAGTTCTTCCTCTGAAGCCGTATTCACAAGCATCTCTGCTGTCATTCCTTGTTGCTGATTCATTCGCATATCCAGGGGGCCATCGTGATAAAAACTAAAGCCGCGCTCCGCCTGGTCTAATTGCGGAGAACTCACACCTAGATCTAAGAGCATCATATCAAAATTATTCAGATTGTGTTCCGAAAATTGAGAGAAGTTTCCATGTATTATCGTTAACTGGCCCTGCTCGACGTCCGTCTGGAAGCGGGTTTTAGCGAAATTCACCGCGGCTAGATCTTGGTCCATGACCGTGGCTTTCATCTGGGGAATCACATAGCGCACCGCCGAGTAGTGACCGCCCCGCCCGAAAGTGCCATCGAAATAAGTGGGCTTTTCTTTTGCGCGAAAAGGATAAAAGGCGGCTAGAACTTCTTGCAGTAAAACGGGATAGTGCTCGGGAGAAAACTCAAAAGGCAGCTCGACTTTTGGCGGGATGATTTCTTCTTTAATCTCTATTTTTTCACCGGACTTCGGCTTGTACTTCTTCATAGCTGCGGCTCTCGATCTGTAAAAGCACTTGGTAAAAGGGTCGCGGACACCGCGCGAGGAGCGCTCGGTCCCGGCCATTTTATTCACGCGCTCTAGGATTCTCTCTTGAGATTTCAAGGTATGAATTATTCTATTGAGCGTCAAGTCGCTTTGTCTTAACCTAATTTTATGTTGATCAACTGTCCACGCTGTGGGTTCCAACAACCGAAAGATAAATACTGCGCACAGTGTGGCGTTGATATGGAAAGTTTTAAACCAGCGACACCTCCGCTGTGGAAGCGGGTTTTCGGCAATCCTTTGATTCAACTTTCTCTTTTGGTTGTCATTGCTGGTGGCGTCGGGATCAGTCTTTATCAAAAAGGTCAGCAAAACCTTGAACGGCGCGTGAACTATCTTAAATCGACAGTTCAGATCAACCCGTCCCCGAATACAGCTCCTGCAGCAGGCCCTGAGGCGGCCGAGCCCTCGCCGACGGATCAAGCTTCTCAAGAACCGCAAGTTGACGCGAAGAACGATGCCGCTGATGGCGTGGTGACTGCCTACAAGGTAGCGGCTCCGGCCCCGGCTGCAAGCCCTACAGCTTCAGCGACCGCCAGTCCCACCGGAACAGAAAAATCAGCGCGCGCCGTTGCTAAAAACGAGGCCCACTTGGTCGTCTATTACGCGGAAGTCGGTCGTGGCAGTCTGAATGCGATTATGGGCGCCAGTCGCAACACCGGCCAATTCATGAATTTTAACGACTATGCCGCGGGAATTTTACCCACGGTGGATTCTAATATCAATCGGCCACAAATCACGATTTTGCACAAAGAAGAACGGGCTCTTGATGGTGCCGGGACGATTCAATGGTCGTATTCCATTAAAGATCGCCGTGATCCAACGATTGAAATCGGTTTGACCACATTTTTTGAAATCAATGAAATTGAGGGCAACACGCTTCGGGGCAATCTGGAAATCCAAAGAACCTGGAAAGATCCCACCCCCTCGGGCAACTTTGAAGTTCAAAGAAAGTCTTTTCCCGCCATTTTCGAAATCGGTGGCCGCACCGGGTTTTTCCTTGCCGGAGTCATGCCTGCGCAGTCTAATCTGGAAAACGATGACGAACTGACAGCCATCGATGTTTTTAAGATTTTGCGTTCGCCCCGTTTTCGTGCGGGCGACAGCGAGTTTGTGATCTTCATCGAGTTCGTCAAGGGCAACTAGTCACCAAAGGTTCAATATGACGTTTCATCAAGAACTGAGACACAAATACGGGTCTCAGGTGCACATCATTGACAGTCCGTTCCTGAGTGGTCTTTTAGCGCGCTTGTGTTCTGCCGATTGCTTTCAACCCGAAATCAATCGCATTGTTGAAGTGCTTTATACGCACCTGATAGCCGTTATCATGAATAACGAGTTCACATTAGAGAACTTCATCCAACCCACGCGCATGTCAGAGGCGCATCCCGACAAATTACTTCAGGGTGTGCGCCTGTCCGCCGAGCAAAAGGCCGTCAGCGTAAATCTGGCCCGGGCCGGGACCTACCCCAGTCATATTTGCTATAATGCCCTCCATTTTTCCCTGAAGCCGCAAAACGTGCGTCAGGATCATATCTTTGCAGCCCGCGTGACGAACAACAAAGACAAGGTCACAGGGGCAGAGTTTGGCGGCATGAAAATCGGGGGCGACGTTAAAGACGCGCATGTCATCTTCCCGGACCCCATGGGAGCGACCGGAAACACAATGATCACGGCCGTAGATCACTATAAAACTCATATCGAAGGACCCGCAAAAAAGTTTATTGCGTTAAACCTGATCGTAACCCCTGAATATTTGAAGAATGTACTTAGCGCCCACCCTGATGTCGTGATCTATGCCTTAAGGCTTGACCGAGGGCTGTCTTCTACGGCAGTTTTAGAGGCTATTCCCGGGGAATATTGGGATCAAGAACGCGGCCTGAACGACAAACAATACATCGTCCCTGGCGGCGGCGGCTTCGGCGAGATCATGAATAACTCTTTTGTGTAGATATGGAGAGAGCACTATGACAAACCTTTCACTAAAACCTTACATCACTGAAGAACAAATTCAGGCCAAAGTAAAAGAGTTGGGCGAAACTCTGTCCAAGAAATTTAAGGACGAAAAAGTTGTCGCGGTCTGCGTTCTTAAAGGCTCTTTCATGTTCTACTCGGATTTAATCCGCAACATCAATGCGGACATCACTTGCGAGTTTTTCGGTGTAGCATCTTATCACGGTGGCACTTCTTCTTCGGGTGAAGTGAAAGTGACTTTGGATTTGGCGAGTCCGGTCGAAAACTGCCACGTGATTTTGGTGGAAGACATTATCGATACCGGCCTGACGATGAATTACTTGAAAAATGCAATTCTATCTCGCAAACCGAAAAGCCTGACGACAGTATCGTTGTTGGAAAAACCAGATGCCTTGAAGGTCAAATGCGATATCGACCATGTCGGCTTCAAAATTCCAAACGATTTTGTCGTCGGATATGGCTTGGATTATCAGGGTTATTATCGCAACCTTCCTTACATCGCCCAAGTTCAGAACTTCCAATAAACAGCTTCTTTTTGTTTCCGATAAAGCCCTTTGTTTCCACAAAGGGCTTTTTTTTTGCCGCTTTACAGCCTTTCATTTGCATCTCTGCAAGCCCAGTCATTGCAGAATGACCCCCGCTCGGCTCAAGCTAAAATCGCCTGCATGGAAGAAACGAAAACGCCGACGCGATATTTGGTCTGTGAGGTTTGCGGGTATCATATGCCTGTTCCCGTTCACGTGCGCGCCACAATTATTTGTGATCGTTGCGGAAGTCGGAATACTCGCCTTAATCCCAAATCAACTAAACTGACTGCGGCCTTTTCATTCACGGCATTGATCCTTTATTTGCCCGCCAATTTCTTTCCATTTATGACCTTAGAAATCTATGGCAACAAAACCACGTCTACAATCTGGAGCGGCATCCTGCAGCTGTCCGACACGGGTTACTGGCCAATAGCGATTATTGTATTTTTAGCCAGCATTCTGATTCCGCTGATGAAGCTGCTCATTTTGTTCTATCTGTCAGCCACAGCTAAAAACAACCGACGCGCGCGCTTTAAGACCACGCTTTATCATATTGTCGAAGCCATCGGTCGCTGGTCGATGCTGGACATTTTTCTTTTAGCGGTCTTAGTTGCCATTATGAAATTAGGAAACCTGGCCGAAGTTCGACCGGAATCAGGATCCATCATGTTCCTGCTTGTCGTGATTTTTACGATGCTCGCATCGGCGTACTTCGATCCACAAATGTTATGGGAAAGAGAAAGCGATGACTGAAACAGCCACAGAACAACGTGTGAAAGCCCTGAAAGCTGGATGGTATATCTGGTTATTCCCCGCCTTTGCTATTGCCATTTCAGTGTGGCTTTTTTGGGGTTATTGGCAGCAGCGTGGTCCCCATATAAAAATCTTCTTTGATGATGGCTCGCAGATTCAACCCGGTAAAACACAAATTCGTTACCGAGGAGTGACGATCGGTGATGTTCACAAAGTGATGATCTCTAGAGACAAAAAGGACGTTGTGGCGCATGCTATTTTGTATAAACACGCTGAAGAATTCGCAGTGGAAGGCACCCGCTTCTGGTTGGTCACCCCCAAAGTCAGCCTGCAGGGCGTTTCTGGCCTCGAGACCCTGATCGAAGGGGCTTATATTTCCGTCGATCCCGGAAAAATCGGTGGCCCCATAAAAAAGGAATTCAAAGGCAAAGAGGGCGGAGAATCCAAAGACCCTCTTGAGGACACTAGCACTTATCAACTGGAAACTAGCAATCTCGGTTCTGTCAGCGCCGGCGACTCGGTCACCTTTCGCGGATTGAAAGTCGGCACCGTCACGAAAGAAATCTTGTCCAAGACCGGGCAAACCGTTCTTCTGCAAATCAATATTTTAAATCGTTATGTTCGTGTCGTCAGAACAAACACTGTGTTTTGGCGTTCTTCCGGGATTAAGGCGAAGTTAGGTTTATTCAAATCCGAACTAAAAATCGACGCTCTGGATACGGTTCTTCGTGGCGGAGTCGAGCTTGCAACACCTTCACCCGCAGGAGAAATGGCGAAGGCTCAAGCGAAATTTTCTTTACTCGCAGAGCCCCCGAAAGACTATGAAAAGTGGAACACGGTTCTGGAATAACAAGGTCCCAACGCCTGGGTCCGTCAGGTTTTAACAAAGGCTTGTCTTATAGGGCCGCTTTCAGTGTCGAGATGTGCAGCAAATAGGCAACAAAGCCTTTCATGACACAATACGAAACCCCCTTTGGGCCCTGCGATATGCCTGCATTTCCATAGACAAAAAAGACAGGTTCCAAAATACTGTTGCTAAGCACCTCTCAGGGAGGATCGATGAAGCAGTACCACGATCTTATTAAGTTCGTTCTTGAAAATGGCACAAAAAAAGAAGACCGCACCGGAACCGGAACTATTTCCACTTTCGGCTATCAAATGCGCTACAACCTCGAAGAAGGTTTTCCTCTTTTAACGACAAAGAAGTTGCACACGCGGTCGATCTTTCATGAACTTTTATGGTTCCTTAAAGGTGAAACAAATATCAAATATCTGCACGACAACAAAGTAACCATCTGGGATGAGTGGGCGGATGAAAACGGCAACTTAGGACCGGTCTATGGTAAACAGTGGCGCTCTTGGGAAACCGCCGATGGTCGTACGATCGATCAAATTTCCAACGTGGTTGAACAAATCAAAAAAAATCCGAATTCTCGACGCCTTTTAGTCGTGGCGTTCAATCCGGGCGATGTTGATAAAATGGCGCTGCCACCCTGCCATGCCTTTTTCCAATTCTATGTGGCTAACGGCAAACTGTCTTGTCAGCTTTATCAAAGAAGTGCCGATATTTTTCTAGGCGTGCCCTTCAATATCGCCAGCTATGCCTTACTGACTCATATGATCGCTCAAGTCTGTGATTTGGGTGTCGGTGATTTCGTTCATACTCTGGGCGATGCGCACCTTTACACGAATCATCTGGAGCAGGCGCAACTGCAACTGACTCGTGACTTCCGTCCTCTTCCTCAGTTGAAGCTAAATCCAGAGGTGAAGGATCTTTTCGCCTTCACTTACGAGGATATTGAAATCGTAGGCTACGACCCGCATCCTGCGATCAAAGCGCCGGTGGCTGTATGATTTTAACCCACGTTGTGGCCTGCTCAAAAAATCATGTCATCGGAACTCAGGGAGGCCTTCCTTGGAGTCTTCCTGAAGACATGAAATTTTTCCGCGATACTACAAAGGGTCATATTATGATCATGGGAAGAAAGACCTTTGACTCGTTCAACGGCCGCTCTCTTCCCCATCGCTATCACATCGTGATCACGCGTGATCCGTCAAAACACAGCTTTCCGTCCACAGAATCCAGCCCGGTGGTTTTTGTTTCTTCTCTCGACGAAGCGGTGGCACACGCCAAGCCTCTGACTGAAAAATGGGGCGACGAAGTTTTTATTATCGGCGGCGGAGAAATCTACAAGCAGTCCATGGCCATAACCGACAAAGTGTATCTGACCCTTATTCATCAGGAGTTCCCGGGTGACACCTATTACCCGCAAATCGACGAAAAGGTTTTCACACAGACCGCACGTCGTGACGTCGAACTGCCCATTCCATTTTCGTTTCTTACCTACATTCGCAAATAGAGTCCAGATTACAGTCTCATTTTGAGAACCGGGAGTTTTGGACTCTACGAACACGATATTTCCTCCGACAATAAAGTCAGGAACATGTCGTCGCCGGAGTCCCCATGAAAACCTCGCAAAGATTTGCCACAAAAGAAACTGCGAAAATCGAAGTTTATGGCCATATCGGAACTCTGGTTGCGCATTTAAAAAATCTTTCTCAGACCGGCGCCTTTCTTGAGGTGTCACAAGGAGACTACGTCCCGCAAAAGGGCGATCTTCTAAATATGACCGTCCAGCTCGACAGCGTTCGACGTACGCACAACGTTGCGGCAGAAGTGATTTGGAGCAAAGGCCTGGGACTTGGCATTTGTTTTATTAACAAAGATCAGGTTCTGGAAAGAATGATGGCCAAAGCCGTCAGCTTCTAATAAAATCTGTACACCATGCAGATTCGCACAAAAGTTGACCTTAGCTCATTTAATACTCTTCAATTGCGCTCACAAGCAGAGCACTTTGCAGAGCTCTACTCCCCTTCGGATTTGCATGCTCTGCAAAATGATTCTTCCCTAAAAAAGTTGAATTGGAATATTTTAGGTGGCGGAAGCAACCTTGTACTTCCCTCTTCCATCTCTGGCTTAGTGCTGAAGGTTTCAAATCAAGGAAAAGAACTTGTCGCCGACGACAAGGATTTTTGGTTCGTGAAAGTGCAAGCGGGCGAAGTTTGGAATGATTTCGTGCAGTGGACTTTGCAGCAGGGTTACTGGGGATTAGAAAATCTTTCTCTTATTCCGGGAACTGCGGGCGCTTCGCCAATTCAGAATATCGGGGCTTATGGCGTCGAAGTGAAAGACAGCATTTGGGAAGTCACCTGTCTGGACTTACAATCTGGCGAAACAAAAAAGCTGAACAACAAGGAATGCCAGTTCGCCTATCGTGACAGTTATTTTAAAAACGACGGTGCTGGTCGCTATCTTGTCTGGGATGTGACCTTCCGTTTGCCCAAACAGAACATTCTGCATCTTGAATACGGAGACATCCGTAAAGAACTGGAGCGCCAACAACTGGCTGCAGATCCACGCACTATTGCCAACGCCGTCATTCACATTCGTCAGTCCAAGCTTCCCGATCCAAAAGTCATAGGAAACGCAGGCAGCTTCTTCAAAAATCCCATCGTTTCAAAAGAAATGCGCGACGCCATTTTAATGAAACATACGGACCTGGTCAGTTATCCTTACCTGAGCACGAATTTCAAACTTGCCGCCGGGTGGTTGATTGATAGAGCTGGCTGGAAAGGCAAAAAATTAGGGCCTGTCGGCATGTTTGAAAAGCAGGCTTTGGTTCTGGTGAATCACGGTGGCGCCTCTGCAGACGACGTCTGGAAACTTGCCAATCAGGTCAGTGGCGACGTAAAAAATATGTTCGGCGTGGAAATCGAGCCAGAACCCATTCGCTGGTAAAATTAAAACAGCTAGACCTAAGGCTGTGTGCACTGACTAAAGACTTGTACCTCGACAAAGATAAATGACACTAAGGTATTCCTGACAGAGATGTCAGACCCAAGGAGGGGTTATGAAAATCACCAAGGTGCTCGTTGCAGCCGCTTTTGTGGCGGTTGGCTTTCTGCCTTTTCAAAATGCCTACACTGTTGATTCGACACAATATTGGATGAAGGTGCGCGCCAAAGATAAGTTTGAAAGATCTTTGATTGCCAATACCGGTTTGTCTATTGAAACCACCCGTGAAGATTACGTGATCGGTGTGGGAAGCCTTGAAGAAAAGAATGCTCTGGAGCGCATGGGCTTGCTGGATGTCAGCTTTCCTTTGACCGACGCAATGGACTTCCCCGCAAAAGACGCCGCTTTCCACAACTATGCGGAAATGACTGAAAAACTTCGCAACCTGGTTGCTTCTCACAGCGCGATTTCACAGATGAGTTCGATCGGCAAATCCGTCGAAGGCCGCGATATTTGGGCAGTACGAATCTCCGGCAACTTGGCCCAAGCCGACACCGTTCCCGCTTCTTTATTTATGGGTGGCCACCATGCCCGTGAACATCTGTCGATTGAACTTCCTATTTACTATATTGAGTATCTTCTTACCGAGTACGCCAGCGGCAATCCGCGCATCCAACGTTTGGTCAACAGTCGTGATATTCATATCATTCCCATGGTCAACCCCGATGGCGCGGAATACGATATTTCAACAGGCAGCTATAAATCATGGCGAAAAAATCGCACCCGCAATAGCAACGGAACTTACGGCGTCGATTTGAATCGGAACTATGGTTATGGCTGGGGTGGCGGCGGTGCCAGCACCAGTCCGAACAGTGAAACTTTCCGGGGCCCTAACGCTTTCAGTGAACCTGAAACGCAAGCCATTAAGAAGTACGTGGACACTCATGAAAACATCACGATCCTTCTTTCATTCCACACTTATTCTCAGTTAATTCTTTATCCTTGGGGCCATGTCTACGAAAGCATCGCCAATACCCAGGACAAACAAGTTCACGAAACCATGGCAAAAAAAATGGCCGAGTGGAACGGCTACACTCCTCAACAATCCTCAGAGCTCTATATTGCTAGCGGCGACACCACGGATTGGTCTTATGCCGAACACAAGATCATCTCTTTCACCTTTGAACTGGATCCTGGCAACAGCGGTTGGGGATCTGGGGGCTTCTATCCTGGCGCAGGCGTGATTCCGGAAGTACAAAGAAAAAATCTGGAACCTGTTCTGTATTTGATTGAATACTCTGACAACCCTTACCGGGTTCTGAATTCTGGTAACGGACCTATCTTCAAACCTTAAATTAAAAAACCCAGCTTCGGCTGGGTTTTTTATTATCTTCTTCCTTCAATTTCTTTCCCACGAATCCGCAAATGAGATCCTCCAAATTCCTTGGTGCGTTTCTCTTTTATGCCAAGATGGTTATTCACAAACTCTTCGCACTCACCGGCTAAAGGATCCCCCGAAGGCTTTTGACAGCAGCGTAAGACTGCGGCTGGAAGTTTATTGAGTTTCAAATGAGGATCCTGCTTCATCGTAATCGAATAATCTGCTGCCGTAAGTCCCTTGTTGAAGCGCGTGACCTCTTCTCCGTTGATCCAAATATGAGGACCTTCACCTTTGTTACAGGAAATTTCCAAGGATGTATGCGCTGTCTGCGCCAAAATCTCGCTGATCTCTTGAATACTCGATAAAGACAGACTGTTGCCGTATTGAGACAGGCATTTTTTCGTCATATCCTGATTTTTATTGTAGTAATAGTTATCACGACAGCGTGCCAATGGAGACTCCGTGGACGCTTCCCGCGTCAGCCAAAGAGCGGCCGCCATCGAAACTTCAAGACAGCCCGAGCTGACTACCATATTGCAAGTCAGTGACGCGTGGGCCGAGGGAAGAAATAGAGACCACAGCCCGGCCCCCTTTTTCTCTGACGAGAGGACTCGCATACTGATAAAGCGGCGCAAGTAAGATATTTGTTCTTCTAAAGTGGCATAGCGCTCGAGCTCTAACTTATGGCCGTTCACCACGTAGGTCCTACCAAAGTAGTCGGCGATTTCGACCGCGAGCTTCGTGCCATTAGAAAACTTGTAAGTGATTAAACGTCCTTCGTTTTCAATCTGGGGCATTTCTAACCACAGCTTTTTTTCGATCAGATTCTGCAAATATTTTACTTCTTCATCGGTTAAATGCGGCTTCATTCTTGCCAATGCTTCTGAAGGAGTTTTCAGATGGGAAAAACTTTGTGCCAGGTCAGCAATAATCTTCTTTTCCACGTCCTGCCTAGGGGCGGAATAAACAGACATCGAAAATAGAAACCCGAGGATCAATACAGGGATCTTCATAACAGAACCTCTTCAGATGTTTAAATCACTTTCTGTATCGGTTTGTTACGCGCTCGACTTTAGCTGGTGAGTGAATTGTCCGTCTCAGATCGGGAATATATAGGCCAGGTTACCCGAGGTTGATTAGCTAATTGACCGGCGACGAAACTCTGAAGGACTTAAACCGATTTCACGCTTAAAAACTTTGCGAAAAGCCGAGGGGTCTCCGAGCCCGACTCTTTCTAAAATCTCTTCCAGACTTAATGATTGATCGGAAAGAAGCTGTTTGGCCTTTTCAACACGCTTGATCTGTAAATACCTCTGCGGACTGATTCCAAAGGCTTCTGAAAACTTTCTTTGGAAAGTCCTAAGACTCATCAGAGAAAACTCGGCCATATCATTTACCTGAATATCCCTGCGCAGATTGTTCTCGACCCAAGCTTCCAGGTTTTCAAATCCACTTCCCGCTTTACCTGGAAGTACCAGCTTCATCGAGAATATCGACTGACTTTCGCGAATCGTTTCCGCCAGAATAATCTTCCCTACTTTCTGGGCCACATTTTTCCCGGAACTTCTGCCAATAATACTTAGTAAAAGATCGATAGCCGCTAAGTAACCTCCCGCTGTGATGAATTCCGACGTTTCACAGATCATTTTTTGAATGTTCCACTGAACTTCTGGAAACTTCTGTTTTGCAAAATCCAGCCAGGCCCAATGCGTGGTCGCTGAGGCTCCATCCAAGAGTCCGGCCTGAGCCACAATCAGACTGCCCAGACAAGAGGAGACAATCACAGAACCCTTGTCTCGATATGCCTGTAGCAAACGGCCTTCTTTTTCATAGTTATTTAAGAACGAAGGTTTAAAGTCTGTCGCCGGAGGTACAATAATATAGTCGTATGCCTTTCCTGGGGCCTTCGCCTGAAGAGAGACCTCGCCATCGCCGACATGGCGTTGTTTGTAGCTAATGATCTCTAACTCGTAAAAATCACTCTCTAATACCATGTTTGCAATCTTGAATACGTCCCTGATAAGAAGGACAAAGCCGATACTGACAGCATCATAAGCCATAATGGCGATCTTTAGGTTTTTTCGTTTTGGCATAATTAACCCCTAAAGTGTCATTTATGCCACTTTAAAACGGATTACGCAAAGGGTAAAACAGGCTCCAAGCGAAGGAGCTTATTATGACATTCATCAATCTTCCACCCGCACCCCCTCATATCGAAATCGTTCACGTTGGCGGCCCCACAGTGCTTATCGAAATCGATGGCTACAAAATTATTACAGATCCCACCTTTGACGAGGCTCAGTCGATTTACCCTGGCCCAGTGACTTTGCATAAAACCGAGGCCCCTGCCGTAGATCGCAAAGATCTTGGCAAGATCGATCTTGTTTTGCTGACTCACGATGAACACGCCGACAACCTAGATCACTCTGGACGAGAGCTTCTGCCCTTGGCTCAACACGTTCTCACCACGCAATCCGGCGCCAAACGACTGAAAAACAATGCGGTGGGTATGTCACCATGGGACGAAAGAAGATTTCGCACTCCCAACGGAAGAGAGCTTAAAATCACGGCGACTCCAGCGCAACATGGCCCCGAAGGAATCGAAGCCGTTGTTGGTGAAGTCATCGGATTCGTGATCACGGATGTAAACTCTCAACAAGATCTTTTCTATATCACTGGCGACACGGTTTGGTATCCCGGAGTCAAAATGGTGGTCGATACATTTAAGCCGAAATACATTTTCGCGTTTGCTGGCGCCGCCCATCCAACCGAAGTTCCCGTACGTCTAACCATGGATACCAACGAAGTACTTTCCTTGTCACACGCGTCTCCCAATTCGAAAATCATTCCAGTTCACCAGGATAACTGGCAGCACTTCACCCAAGGTAAAATGCTCATGGACACTGCGTTTGCGATGTTTGGCCTGCAAAAAAGACTTATCGATCTTGCACCCGGAACTCGCATGATTCTGAATACTGCTGACAATAATTAGTTTTTTCCGCCCAACAGGCAGACGGATAAAGAGAAGGACTTCATTATGTTTATTAAAAAAATCAGGCCGCTTTGTGTAGGATTTGTGACTGTTTTGTGGTGTCTTGGCACTCAAGCCGTCTCAATTCCAAATGAGTTGGGAGAGCCCACCGCTGGCGGCTTCCCGCGAGAATCCAGTTCTGCCTATCAAATTATTTATGGCTCGGTCAAAGTTGGCAATGAAGTTCAACGAGTGATTGTGACTAAACCCGCTGGCGATAAACCTTCACCGGCACTTCTCTTCGTCGGTGGCTTAGGCTGCTATTCGATGGATTTTTCGGGTACAGGCCCGAAGCCGGATGCCTATCACCGCATTATTGATTTTGTGGCGCGCCTAGGCTTTGTAACCATGCGAGTGGAAAAGACAGGCATGGGTGATAGCAAAGGAACCCCTTGCCAGTTACAAAGTTTTCAACGGGAGTTAGCTGGATTCAAAGCCGGAATGAAAGCTTTGGCCAGTTACCCTTTTGTGCAAAAAGATCGTCTCTATATTTTTGGTCATAGTATTGGCGGCGTGATCGCTCCCTTTATAGCCCAAGAAGTGAGCGTTAAAAAAATTGCGGTCTATGGAAGCTTAGCCACAAAATGGTTTGATTATGACATCTCTAACCATCGCCGCCAGTTTCTTCTTGCAGGCTATCAACCTAATCAGGTTGCCGGAATCATGAATAGAATTGCTTTGGTTTCTCAGGAATTTTATAAATACAAAAAAACACCCCAAGAAATTCTGACCAAGTACCCCGACATGAACCATTACTTTCAAATGCAAGCACATTGGACTTATATGCAAGAGTTAGGTGATGTTGATCCGGTTGCGGATATCAGCCAGGCACGAACAGCCGTGGTAGTTTTTTCGGGCTCTTCGGATTTTATCGGCTCGCAATGGTCAGAATTTATTTCGATGGCCGCGCAAATTAACGGATTTGGAACCAGTTCCGTCAAACTGGTGGCCGTTCCCAACGGAGACCATTTCATTCGCAAAGCCTCTTCGCAACTGAGCAGTTTTAACGGCAAGGAACCCAATGAGAGCCCACTGCCCTTTCAAGAGTCTTTCCTTGAGCAAATCAAGACGGACTTTTTGGAACTCTAAGAAAACATGAGGACTCACGTACCGCCATTTTCGCCCCCTGTATCAAAGTTAGACAGGGGGGCCTGCCTAAAATCAAATATAAAGAAGAATACAGCGCCCTCATTTTGCACTAATACCGCAATGAGGGAATTTCTTATGCATCTATTCAAGCTGCTCATGGTCTTTGCATTTTTCTTTTCTATGGTTTCCGCTCAGGCGGGAAGCCTTTGCCAAGTCACCGGAAAGAACCGCCTGGCAATGGATCAACGTGACGATCTAAGAATGCAATGTTTAAAGCAGAAGAAAAACCAACTGACGGTGGCTTCGTGCTTAAATGTCGCGAAAACAATGGAATACTCCACCAACGCTGAAGAGGCGCGCCTTGTCTGTCTTTACGAGCTTCGCCAAATCGGGATCAAGGACTGCCATGCGATTTCTAAAAGCATGGAATATGCGGATACGGGCGACGAGGTTCGTTGGGATTGCCTTCGCCGCTTCAATCGCTCGCTCACCAAAAAACAGTGTCAGAGTTTTGCTAAAAGCATGGCCTATCCCGCCAATGCTCAACGAGCTGAAGTTTATTGTTCACAAGAACTTGAGTAGGCAAAAACAAGCAGGAATCACATTCCCTACTAAAATCCATATTCATTGCAGGATCATTACAATTCTGTAAAAAACCAGACTTGCCCGTATCTGCGTTGCTCCTTATTCTGTCCTCATTAGGACACGAATCCATACTGAGCGTATTTAGAAGGGATAATTCTGGCATGAGTCAGTCACTTGAGAAAGAAAAAGCAAAGAAAACTAAGATCATCGTGAAAGCGCCGACACAAGAGCGTTCAAGACAAACGGTGGCAACCATCTTAGATGCCTGCTCTCGTTTGTTAATTTCCGAAGGCTTTTACTCGATAACGACAGATAAAATTGCGAAAGAAGCTGGCGTCAGCATCGGGTCCCTTTATCAGTTTTTTGGCAACAAGGAATCCGTCGTTCAAGCCGTGGTTAAAAACATCGTCGAAGAGGACAAGCGCCTTATTAGTGAAAAAATGCGCGCGATCTCTCCCCTTCCCCCTGAACAGCGTGTGAAAGCTATGATCGAACTTGCCGTGGAAACAATCCGCCGCAACTCAGAACTGCGCGCCAAACTAACAACGATCCAATATTATGTTGCTGAAGCCGCTTATATGTCCGAATCCATTCGCTTCTTCCAAGAGGTGGTTCGTTACAATCTTCCGCCGATTCCAGGCCGCGACATGGACAAGGTTTCTTATCTAGTCGTCAATGCCTTTATCGGTTTGGTAAATACAATGTCTATCGATAAGCCCGAAGCTATCCACGATGCGGGCATTGTAAAAGAAATCCATCAATTGTTCTTTAAATATTTGGACATAGGTTCATCGATGGAGACAACTGCGACGAACGCTTCCCGCGCAAAGGGCGACTTTATTTAAATTGAACCTCTTGATCGAAATAATAAAGGGAGCCTTGCTGGCTCCCTTTTTTTATTTTCAAAATGACAGAGTCTAACGACTTTTCTTATCTTCCATAGCCACGGTACGATTTTTCCGTGCTAGAGAAATCAAAGCCACATTGTATTTATCCTTCGGAACTGAAATCACCGTTTGGGCCGGAATAGGATGACCTTTGCGAGCTTTTTGAGTCAGATGCGGATTATACACCTGAGCTTTTGAGTCATCGCCGTCAAACCAGCCCACAATCTCTTTATACTTCACAGACACGGGAAGTTTTAATTCCTGAGCCGGCAAAGGTTTGGACCATACGACGGAGCCGTAATATTTATTCGCGTTCTTTTCAACTTCCAAGGCGGCAAGGAAACTTGCATAAAAGTTTCTTGAAGCAAAACCAAAGCTTTTGCGCGAACGAACGTTTTGCACCAGCTCACCCAATTCGCGGGTTTCATAGCTTCTGGTCATTTTTAAAACGCCGGTCGGTCCGTGATTGTAACCCGTGACCGCCAAAGGCCAGGATTCAAGCATATTGTAGTTCTGACGAAGAAGTTTTGCCGCAAGCTTTGTCGCTTCCAGCGGATGATTTCGTTTATCTACAACGGGAGAAATCATCTTATAAGGGCGAGCGGTGTAAGGCATGATCTGCCAAATGCCGCTTGCTCCCACTTTGGAACGAGCCATGATATTGAACGAGCTTTCGACAAATGCCAGACGCGTCAGTTCCACAGGAACTTTGTTGTCTCGGAAAATTTTTTCCATGTCTTCAAGGTAACGACCGGAATAGAAAATCGCGTCTTGCATGCGATCTTTCTGACCCAATTGAAAGCGCAAGCGTTCCCCTTCTTCAGGAGTTGCCAAGCGAGCCGCGATGACTTTTTTTACTTCATCGACTTTCTTTTGCTTTTCACGCTCGGTCTTAAGACCTTTGAGATCGACAATTTCATAAACTGTTTCGACATTTTCTGAATCGTGAATAACACCTTGTTCTGTCGTGTATTTGGTATAGACATCGATCCAAAACTGAACCTGTTTTTCCATGCCTTTAGGAATGGAAAAGGCACTGTCGTGATAGCCCAAGGAGGCAGATTGATCCGCATAGGAAGGTGCACGCCAAGGGCGAACTTCTTCAGGACTTCTTCCCAATACCTGGGGCACCACTTGCGCAGCAATATCACCTTGCGCTCCCGCGATAGAAGCGACAGATAAGATTGCGCATAATATTGAGACACTCAGCTTTTTCATCGAACGTCCACCTTCCTGGTTCTCATTCGGCTTATTTTACAAGATAAATAAGTAAATTATCAAAAAACGCGCGAATCTTCGTTTCATCCGTAGACCCGTTATAAACAAATGAAAACGTGACCACTCGACCATCCTCTAATCCCGCGTAACCGGCTAAGGATACGACATTCGTCAAAAATCCCGTTTTAGCACGCACCCAGCGTTCGGCCGAAGAGTTTTTCATTCGCTTTTTGAGAGTGCCATCAACGCCCGCGATGGGCAAGGACGTCAGAAATTCGGGCTGGACTCGGAAATCATCCCGCAAGTGGTCCAATACTTTCCACATAGCGAAGGATGAAATTCTGTTTTCTCGTGACAAACCAGATGGCGAGTTTATTTTGTACTGATCCGCAGGAAGCCCTAAACTTTGCAGATGCTCATTAATAACCTGCATGCCGTCTGCCAACGTCGCTCCTTTTGACTTTTTCGCCACACCCAAGTTTTTTGTAAGCATTTCGGCGACGTAGTTATTGGAAAACTTATTCATGTCGGCCACCATCTGCTCGATCGGCTTGCTTTCTGATTCCGCTAAAACATCCGCCTTCTCTGGTGTGACACCGTTCTTCACGTCTCCGGTCAGTTGAATTCCTCTTTGCGCCAAAAAAGATTTCAAATTGTAGCCTGCCCAAAGGTCGGGTTGCTGAACATTCTTAAAAATGACAACCTCTTTCAAACCCTGTCCGATCGATCCGCCCACAATGACGACGTCGCCGGGAAACTTCTTATCATCTTCCCGGTCCGCTATCAGATTGTTTCCCGAACCAGACACGGTTTTCGCCCGATTGACCAAACGAATGTATTCATTTTCTGGATCAATGGTTACTTGCGCACCGGTCCCGACCCCATTCGGGCGAACAAAAATATTCACCGAGTTCCAATTGAAACTCATCGCGCCCACCGGGGCGTCGTAAGCCCGGTCCACGCGCTCTTTCTGCCGACTCAGGTCGTAACGAACTTTGTCAAAAAGAGAATCGTCGACGACGATGTCGCCTTCAATTTTTTTAACGTTATTCCGAGTGAAAGCGTTGACCAGGTACCACATATTTTCTGAGACAAAAGAGGGGTCGCCTGCCCCTTTTAGGTAAAGAGTCCCCTTAAGAACACCATTCTTGGGTTCTGCCGTGGATAGCAGCTGAGTTTTGAATTTATAACCGGGCGGAAAGTGTTCTAAAACAGCTGAAGCCGTGGCAATTTTGGAAATCGAAGCCGGGATCATCACTTTGGAACCGTTGTTGTCCAAAAGAACTTTCATTTCTTCGCCTTCGCCGACCGTGGCATACATGCCCAAATCCTTGGCGTCCACGCCATATTTCTTCAGCAAAGATTGATATTCTTTGGCAAGATCAGCAAATTTGTCTTTGGAATCAGAGCCTGGTGTTTGCGCATTTGTAAAAGCAGAAAATAGCAAAATAGTGGCGATAAGATATTTCAAGTCCAGCTCCCTCGGTCGTACCCGTCTAGGTATAGTAAAGGCTGAAGTTTTTCTTCGCAAGAACTGGCGTGAATTGTTAGACTGAAGTGCATGAAAAAACGTGAATGGCTTATAGTGATTCTTCCCCTTCTGGCAACTTGGCTCATCGACCGCGTTACGAAAGTTTGGGCTACAGGCATCACGCAGCTAAAATCCTTTGGTCCGATTCATTTTGTTTTGCACCATAATCATGGCGCTATGCTCGGTTTGTTCTCGGATTTGCCCTCTGTGCTTAGAATCGTGTCATTGTCTACGGGCGGTGCCTTCCTTCTTTGTACATATGCTTTGATTCAATACCTTTTGCCCATCAAGTCACTTACGCTGCGAAGCGGTCTCTCTATTTTGATCGGCGGCATTATTGGCAACGTCACTGACAGAATCATATGGGGTTATGTCGTGGACTTCATTGTCGTCGGCACACCTTCACTTTCAAGCCCTGCCTTCAATTTAGCCGATGCTTTGCAATGGCTGGGCTATGCCTTGATCGTCTATGCAATCATTCGCGAAGGTGAGCTGCTTTGGCCGGAAAACAACGTGCGCAAGCAGTACTGGGTCAACATGCCTTTCCAGTTGAAATATTGTTTTATTTTGATGGCGGTGGGTTTAAGTCTGACCTTGATCTGTCTGGTTTTTTCGTACACTTATATGCGTGTCACCATCCAGGAACTGGTAGGAAACAACGCTTTTCTTCTCAATAAATTCCTGGTCCCTTATGTGATCACCTTCATTATTATCTGCATTGCCTTTTGCGCCATCTTGTTTGCGGTGGGACGTTTGATTTCTCATCGTATTGCCGGACCACTTTACGCCTTCGAACGCTTCCTGAAGACTTCTTTGGAAGGAACCTCCACTCCACTGAAATTACGAGCGGGAGACGAATTTAAACATCTCGAAGAGCTGGCCGAACAAGTCAACGAGCGCTTAAATCAAATTAAAAAAGAGCGCACTGTCAACGTGATCGAATACAAAGACGATGAAAATTAAAAATGGGAATTTTTCCGAAATTCCCTTGAAAGCCTTTCGCGAACCGTGCGCTAACGCACATAATACCAAAACTTCATATTTGCGTTAGCCCCTTGAACATTCCCACACACAGGCTCCTCTGTCCCACAAGATGAAGCCGATACTCCTATGGTCACGGGAAGACCGCCTGGAGTTTTTCCGTCAAAACGAAATCTCTTTTCGAAGTCACACGTGTTGCCACAAGGAGGCCCACCACTCGTTCCTTTCGATTTCTCGACATAACTGATATTGGCTTGTCCTCCGGCACCACCACTGCCCTCGATAGGCTTCAGTCCATAGGTGCACGTCGAAGACTCCGTTCTCACGGTATCCCACACAATGTTATCTTTCTTAAAACAAAGTCTATGAACAGTCGCTCCTCCATCTGGAGAACATGCGATCATGTCATCATTCCAATCCACTGAAGGCAGGATTCGTCCCGTGGTTCGTTCCTCGGGGTTTTTGGGATAATTGGCTCCCGCAGTGGGCGTTGAATCATCCGGAAGAATGGTCGCACCATTTTGTGAATAAACCAACATCCAGCCAGCTCCACATTCATCCGATGGATTCATCTTACAATACACTTCGGTCGGCCCGCGATCAGGCAAAATGATAGTATAGTTCCCATCAGCGGTAAAACCCATTTCCACCAAGTCCTTGCAGGAACTTGGAGTCTTTTCCGGAAAACCGACAACTTGTTCGATGACACTTGCGCAGGTAAGCCCGCTTTTCAAGCAGACTTCGTAGGAGACGCACACTAGATCCTTACCACAAGAATAGCATGAGCCGTCTTCGCAGTCGTCCAAAACCATTGCATTACTTATATGAGCTGAACGGGGGTCCTCTGGCCAATAAACACTTTCTTGAGAAGCCCGAACATCGACGCCAAGAAGAGCTTGCGCCATCATCTTAAATTTTGAGTTTCGCTCCCTGAAGGCCGTAAAGACCGCCCTGCGAATCGAAGAGGTCTTCAAACAGTAAATGCCATCGATGCCGCACAATTCATCACCCTCTGGAAAACAGAAATCAAGATTTCCTACGCGCAGCGGATAAAGATTGCCATAGGTAGAGCACTGACTTCCTTTATTCTTCACCATGACCCCAAGATCGTACGCGCGCTTAATCTTCTGGGCGATATCTTCTGAAGCACTTTGTGCCAAATAAGCTCTTCGATAAATCATTTTCGTCTTCAAAAGCGAATCAAAATTCCTGGTGATCTCGAACATGATAACAGACGAAATCACGGCAAAAATCAGTGCAAATCCCAATAGCGAAAAACCGGCCTTATTCATTTCAAGATTTCCGATCTAAAAAAATATATCTTCCCAAAAGCACGATCTGCGAAAACGCCCTTGGCGCTGTCGCGAATGACATTATTCCTAAAGAAAATTCGCGTCTTTCTTCCAATATCCCGGTATCTACGCTCTTCGCATTTATGCAGACACCAACTCTGCCCAGAAAAAAAACGTCTTGTTTTTATTTCGATCTGTACAGAATGGACGTTCCCTTCTGCCGTGATCTGCGGCTCACTCACCGCCATGGACAACAACCCACTAAAAGAAATTGCTTTATGCGAGGGCCGGGGCTCTCCGCCCGTATCAAAGAAAATCATCCCTGGAGTATTTTCCGTCGGCTCTTTGAAGAACATCCCTGTCACCTTATAAGAGCTCTTATTCCTAGTCGCGTGTTCTTGTTTGAAAAGCCCCAGGGTGTGTACGCTGCCATCACCCGCTTGGCCAAAACTTCCCAATCTTAACAACCCCTGTTGTCCATCGGATTTATAGCTATCTATATTGTTTGTCGTAGTTTTCAGATTAATAGCCTGACTGAGGTACGATCTGGAAAAGTACAACATCTTCATCAACTCTTCTTCGTGGCTGATCGCTCCTACTACCGCAACATAGTTTTCCTTCACAAATTTTAGATAGTACAGGGATGCGCCTATTGCCACTCCTGCCAAACCTGTTGCCACCAGGACTTCAATCACTGTGAATCCCTTACTTCTCTTCATAGACCAACGTTCCACTCCACTCTTTTTGGATTCCAGTTCCGTTAGAGACCATAACCCGAACATTCCCAGCAGCAGCCCTTGGCGGCGCGAAGCAAGTCATTTCCGCAGACGACAGTACGGCCACGTCTCCGCAAAGAGCTCCACCAATAAAAACTTGAGTTTGGCTACCGAAACCTTTTCCAAGAATTCTCACGGAAGCACCCTTAGTCGAAACTTTTTCGGGAGCTACCATGGTGACTTCTAAAACCTGTTCTTCATCGGCCTCATTTGATTTTGGTGATGGTACTGGTGAAGGTGGCGGCACCACTTGACTTCGATCTACCATCTCATCGCAATCAGGCGCAAAGGACGCCATCGGAGCAACTTTCGTCACGAATGTAACTCCCGGAGGGGCCTTCCCATTAAAAGTCCACTCGGCCGTAGCACTAAAGGAGTTTATGGCAAAGCACTGGAATATGTTGTGCCACCCAATCCAACAAGCATAGCCTCCACACCCATCCCCGGAACCGAGACCCGCGGGATACCCATGTGTACGAACATCTCTATAAGGAGGTTGATTCCCAGGGTTGGGGAAAAATTGGCAAGAAGGCTTTTCATTGTAAACCCCGGCTTCTATACAACAGTTAGGGTCATCACCGACGACCCTATAGGGCAACCAGGTCACCACGGTCGCACGGGCCCAGACCTCTTGGGTGCACTTTCTGGCCTTGTGCACACACAGTCGTTCAGACGTATAAACT
The DNA here is from genome assembly GCF_000786105.1 of Bdellovibrio sp. ArHS. Lineage (NCBI taxonomy): Bacteria > Pseudomonadati > Bdellovibrionota > Bdellovibrionia > Bdellovibrionales > Pseudobdellovibrionaceae > Bdellovibrio > Bdellovibrio sp. ArHS. The sequence goes on along the minus strand of NZ_JTEV01000010.1, from coordinate 128,563 downwards.
TCGCTATCGGCCTTCACCACTCGCTGACCGCAGGCGGTATCTGCCGGACAATCTAAACATTGGTCCTTGCGAGTACTCGCACAATAAGCACAGGCAGGGACTCGAATGACCTCCGATAGAAAGGATTTTTTCGAAAGATTCCCAGCTCCATCGACACTCAGGGCTTCAAGGTTTATCTGGCAGCTCCAAGGAATATTTTCGTATTCGATTTTGAGAAACTCCGCAGAGTTCTGGTCGGCCGTTGAAACAACCCTTGAAGGAGAGCGCCCACAAATTGATAGTTTATCACAAGGCACCCACAGGTTCGACTCTTGGAACTCTGGTATGATGGGGGCTCCCGGACAAATCTCTTTCCCTTGAGGCAAAAAAGTCGAAGACAGGCTTCGGCACAACATTCCGTCTCCGGGACCTCTCTTTTTTGAAAAATAGCCGACTTCAAATGAAAATTTATGTGTCGGAAACTCGCAAACTTTTGCGGTGGCCTTAGATTCATTAACGATATTTTTAAACTCTGGTTCGACAGGCTCATCGGAATCAACTTGAGGCATAAAGTTCAAAGACAAAGAACAGGCGACTCCGGCGCCCTTCGCGTTCCCGGAAGTTCCTTTTAATTCCACATTCCATCCGATATCCCAGATATTTTCCCCAAACGTTGCAACTCGATCCTGCACCATTGCTGCGGGTTCGTTTCGTGACAATGGTCTGCTGTAAAGGGGGCGCACGATATTTTTACAGGAAATGACCTCTCCGGATGACGCAAGATAAGGCTGAATCTTGATTGTGATCTGTCCCTTTTCAAGGTCCGAAATCTTATCGTGCTGAAATACGGAATAAAGATCCACTCCTTGAGTGCAAACTTCAGGCGAGGAATTAAACACAGAGGCTAATATCTGATTCGTTCCATTATATAAATAGGGCAATCTTGAAACCGTGGTCTTTGGAGTCTGACTAAGTAAACTCTTTCCTTGAATCGCGCCCCATCTATCAGCGACTGAAATGAGGCCCCCTCCCGTCGAAGCATCTGATTGTTCTGAAGGTAGATTCTCAACCCATCGTACATTGGACAGATCCTGCAGACCCACCGGCGTCGAGTCTAAATTCACACCTAGTCCCTTTATCTTCGAGGCCACCGCACGTAAATTCTCAGCACAGCTTTCTTGATCTGAAACAATCCGAAGTCCTTGCCATTTAGATGATAGTCCCACAGCCGTCAAACCCAGTAAGACGGCCAGGACACCTATCGCTACCAGAGTCTCTACGACAGAAAATCCTTTGGTTCCAGATATTCTGGATATATCCATAATCCCCCCAAGTTTAACCTCAGATGAAATTCTCTCGCACCTAGAATTCCACGATAGTGAGACTTCACCTACATTATAATATCGGCTGGATTCACCGAAATTAGTATTGCTGAAGAGGTTTCTTCAAAAAAAACGTTTTCTAAGAGGGGGGTCAGCGTACACAACTATACGAAGGCCTATTGATCTGAAAAAATGAGAAGGAATGAATGAATTTACCCAACATCGGCGATGCGGTTTAAATAGTAACGCTTGGGCGTTTTTTCTTTGTGACAAAAAGCCTGAAGATAATCTCCGTCAGGATTTCGGACTATTCCGATAGGCGTGACCCGACGCACTTCCCCTTTTGCCGAGCCCCCCATATATACCATGTCCACGTCTTGTTTCGCCAGAATTGCCTGTTTGAGCAGCACGAACTTGGATTCATTCAAGGCGGCCAAAGAATAATCGCGCCACCAAAGATTTTTTCCCTGACTTTTTATAGCATCAGTCAATGTTACGTTCGGATCCATTTTCTGAAAACAGGCCAGCGCAACATACAAACATGATTTTGCATCGTCATAAGCGCGATGGGCCTGGCCCCCATCAATGGTCAAATGCTTCACCAAAGTTTGCAGCTTGTGATTTTCTACACCGTGAATCCATTTACGCGAAAGAAGACTGGTGCACAAAGCCGGCTCAGGCGGCAGTGACAGATGATACTTTTCAAACTCCGCCGCCAAAAAACCCATATCAAAAGGAGCATGATGTGCCATCACTACCGACCCTTTGATGAAAGAATGGATCTCATGAATTTTATCAGCCATCGCGGGGGCATCCTGCACCATTTCGTTGGTGATTCCGTGAATACCGATGATGAAATCGGTCATGGGTTCGCGTGGCTTCAAAAGAAACTGCAGGCGGCCAACCTCTTCGCCTTGAAACCATTTGATGGCGCCAAACTCGACGATGTCGTGCCCCACGGGATAAGCTCCACTAGTTTCAGTATCAAAAGCGACAAAGGTGTAATCATGCAAAGGCAAATTTAAATTCATAAGAACCGGCACCATAACACCTTTTTGCCTGAGCGACCAGAGCCAAAAGTCCAGTCCCCCAAATCCACTTTGGTGAAGTCTTTGTTTTTCGCACTTATTTAGTTCAGAATGAGTGGGACTATCTATGCGAAGATACATTGCTTTTATAATTATTCTAATGAGCTTCTGGAAGGCACAAGGCGCCGATGGCACTTCGCCAACCTTTGATCTTTCCGGAGATATCAGCCTTCTTTCCCATTATGTGGAAAACGGCCTGTCCCAATCGGACAAGTCGCCAGCCCTTCAGGGAACATTTTGGTTTCATTTTGGTTCGCAGTTCCGCTTGGGTGTTTGGGGCTCCAACACTAATTTCGAAAATAGCGATGATCATTTTAATCTCAGACTTTTAGGTGACATCAAAGTCACTTTTTCCGCCAATACAAATCTGGTCATCAGTTATGCGCAAAGCCAGTACTACAATGGTGGGGACCGAAACGGAAACATCATTGGTGTCCGTTTGAACATGTTCGACTATCGCATCATGTATGACAGCCTTAGCAATTGGGAAGGTACGGATGAAAACTCGAAGCGCTTTGCGTTCGGCAAAGTTTCCAATGTTTTCAATGGCTGGAAGTGGAATAACGAGATCGGTTACAACACACCCAATGTCGACAATATAAATGCTTACTTCGACGGGCGCACTGGGTTAGGAACAAAATGGGGCGTGATCTTCTTAGAAGGAGCTCTCACTGGAACCAGCGAAAGCTCCCAATTCAATGGGGCCGGCGACGTCTTTTTTATTCTGTCGGCGTCGACGGATCTGTAATTCCAGCAGCATCGTTGAGTTCTTGATCCACCTGTTCTTTTAAGTTTTTCGGCGGTTCTTGCTCTTTTTTACGATTGCTGATCTGATTCACAAAGTTGTCATACACAGACATATCCACACGTGACGGACCAAACAGTGTTTCGAGTTTTCGCGGTTTTCGTCCATCCGAAGTGATTTCCTTCTGCGCGATCTTCACTCGGATGAAGCCCACGAGTTTCGCCGGATCGATCTCTCCCCGTTTTTCTTTGACACTGATTCCACCAGTCACGGACACCGTGTTCGTTTCCAGGGATGCCAGGATCTTATTGCGAACGATGTCGAATCTTTCTGCCGCCACTTTATTTGCAGTCATCACATTGCCATCAGCCACCGCTTGCACAAACAATCCTGACGTCAACTTGATGTCAGCTTCTTTAAGACCGGTTGTAATGCCTTTGATTTTATCCATGACTTTCACGAAACTTGCGTTCGGTGTGGCCGTGCCTCTTTCAAAAAGCATGTAGTCAGGGATATCAAAGTCGTAACCTTCAGGAGTGACCGTCACATTTTTCGCAACGTCATTCATCTGGTCAGCCAAGTAAGCCGCCACCACTTTTGTGGAGCCCATATCCAAAAGATTTGGCGTTGTGTCCGCGGGCTCCATAAAACTTTGGAAAGCTTTTAAGGGCTCATTCAAGATATCCAGGAATAATTTCTCGAGCGTGATTTCTGCGCCGAAGTTCTGGAAGTTGTACTCAATCACAGAAGGTGTCGAGAAATAATCTGAAACGGCTTTTTTTGTTTCTTCGGATTGACCTAACAGCCACATGACCAGAAAGAATGCCATAAGGGCCGTCATGAAGTCGGCCAAAGCCACCTTCCAGGAACCGCCGTGGTGGCCGCCTCCTGAAACGATGATCTTTTTGATAACAATGGTTTGCTTTTTTTCTGCCATTTCTTATCCAGTTTTCTTGAGGAATCCTTCCTCAGTCCTTATTTCATCACAAGTCCGGTTGTGCGGGACAAAGCCCGCTTGGCCTTTGCGGCTCTAATTAAGCCGCTTTCTTAATCTCTTTTGTTGCCTTATCTACTTCGTCAAATGAAGGACGCTCTTCAGGCATGATCGTACGACGAGCGTACTCGACACACACGATCGGTGGCGCGCCTCTTTGCAACGCAATCATGGCTGCTTTAATACAAGCCAGATAGCGACCTTCCGCTTCGATATCCGCACCCATTTTTGATGCTGTTGGTGCAATCAAACCGTAGGCACAGAAAACCCCTAACATCGTTCCAACCAGGGCGCCGGCAACCAAGGAACCGATTTTTTCAACCCCTTCGGTCAAGTGGGCCATGGTTTTTACGATACCCAGAACCGCGGCAACGATACCCAATCCAGGGAAACCGTCGGCGACTGTTTGTACCGCATGTGCAGCCATGTGTTCTTCGTGGTGAATCGCTTTAATATCGGCATCAAGAAGATCATCAACATCGTAGGGTGACATCTCTGCTGACAACGTGATTTTCATCGTGTCGCACAGAAAGTGAACCGCATGATGATTATGCATGAAGCTTGGATAAGCTTTGAAGATGTCACTCTTCTCTGGTTCCTCGATGTGTTTTTCAATCCCTTGCGGTCCTTCTTTTCTGAACGCTTGGAAAAGCTGGAACATCATCTGCAACAGTTCGACATAATCCTGCTTCTGCGGACCTTTTGCCGTCATTGCTTTGATACTCAATTTGAAACCGGATTTAATAATTTTCATCGGGTTCGCAATGATATACGCACCGAGTGCGGCGCCCCCGATAATCATCATTTCGATTGGCGCCGCCTTTAAGATAACGGACATGTGACCGCCGGCTATAATAAAGCCCCCGAACACCATCACGAATACGACTATGATACCTACAAATCCCATAAGATATGACCTCTTCAGTTTCTCTATCGGAGACAGCTGTGGTAATATTGAGTCATTAGCGAATAAACTTGCCCATGGTCCGGACTAGGACTAAGAGGAAAAGCATGAAACTCAGCCTGAAGTACATTTTCGTTTTCACACTTTTGCTTGGGACAGGCCCTTCGTCTTGGGCGCAACTCAATACCGATGATACGGATCCGTTATTAGTCGAAACCAAAGTGCTTCCCTACGAGTGGAATCCGGGTCAAGGTGGAACACTTGAAATTAAAATGAAACTTCCGTCGGGTTATCACGCCTACGAAGATCAATTTAAAGTCGTTGTCTTGGAACCCGATGGATTTCAGGTGGCGCCACTGAATGTTGCACCTTTAAAAAAATGGTTCGATAAATTCTCAAAAAAAGACCGCCTGGGAATTGAAAACGACGCCACATTGCAAGCGCACATTGAAGCTCCAAATAGATTCCTGAAGAAACATGACAAGATGAAGCTGGAATTGACCTACCAGGCCTGTTCAGATCAATTCTGTCTTTTTCCCACCACGAAGCTAATTGAAGTTCCTATTTCCGTGACTGTCGTTGAAGGTGAACCTCAAATCATGGAAAAAGCGACGACACCTGCCATGTCCTCGCCTTCCTTTTTCGACTCGGGAAGTTTTCAAAAGTTTTTAAGTACAAGTCTTTTCACCGGCTTGCTCTTTGTTTTTCTGGCGGGCGTCTTCACCAGTTTCACGCCTTGTATTTTTCCGATGATCCCTATCACTCTTGCAGTTCTGGGTAATCACTCGAACGAAAGAACACGTTTACAGAACCTGATCACCGCCTGTGTGTATGTGTTAGGAATCGCGACGACGTATTCTGTTTTGGGTTTAATTGCGGCTTCAACAGGTGGAGTCTTCGGCGCCACCCTGGGTAATCCCTATGTCTTGGCCGTCATCTGTTTCATCTTTCTGGCCATGGCACTGAGTATGTATGGCCTTTATGAAATCCAAGTTCCTGCCTTCATTCGCAATCGCCTGGGCGCGGGAAAACAAAAAAAATCCTTGGGTGGAGCTTACGTCACAGGAATGTTTGCCGGAATCGTGGCCAGTCCTTGTGTGGGACCGGTATTGGTCGCCATTTTGACCTATGTCGCTTCAACACAAAACAAGGTTTTAGGATTCCTTTTCCTTTTCACTTACGCTGTGGGATTGGGACTGATCTTTATTGCATTGGGAGTCTTCACAGAATTAAGTCGCGCACTGCCGCGCTCGGGTCCATGGATGAACTTTTTCAAATTCATCCTGGGCACGTTGATGTTGAGTGCTTTCTACTACTATTTGGAACTCCTCTTGCCAGAACGTGGGTTTGACCTGGCATTGGGAGCAGGGCTTGTTATTTTGGCAAGCGTCTACGGCGCCTTCCTGACTCCTTTACAGGTGGCTTCAGCTTTGAACAAGATTCGCAAAGGCCTGATGCAGGCGGTGCTTATCGTCGGTATCGGTTACATCGCCCTGGCCGCATTCGATCTGCGCCCCTACATTCGGGGTCGAATTATGGCCAACGACAGCCTTAATCAAATCAACAGAATTCAATGGCAACCTTATTCGGAAAAACTTCTTGAAGAGGCTGCGAAGAACAGTAAACCCGTCATTATCGACTTCTGGGCGGATTGGTGCGCCGCCTGCCACGAGTTGGAGGAACACACCTTCACCGATGCCCGGGTCCGCGCCATGGGGCAGAGCTTTGTGTTCTTGAAATTCGATGCCACCAAGGATTCCGAAAAATTGCGCGAATTAAAAAAGAAGTACAATATTCAAGGACTGCCCACGGTGGTTTTCATCAATCGCAATGGTGTGTGGATCGACGCCCTGACATTGACCATGTTTGAAAAACCAGAGGCATTTCTAAAACGCATGGAAAAAGGCGCTCAATAATAAAAAAGCCGGTTTTCACCGGCTTTTTTACTTTATCCGAATTTAAGCAGGATATTTTTCTACAAACGTTTCAATCTGGCGATTTCCATTTTCGCTTCATTCAAAGCCGCCTGAGAAGAAATCATTTGCGCTTCTTTTTCCGCCAGCAATTTTTGCAGATGGTTCATACGAACCTCGAAACTCTTGATAACATTATTATGGCGGTCCACCATTTCCTGAACTTTCAGATCCAGGCTTTTGCGTTCGTTCACACGTTGCGCCAGTTGGGTGATCTTCTGGCCCGCTTCGGTCGCAAGCCCGTTATGGCTTTGCTCAAGGCGCCCTAGAAGTTGACTGTGTTTTTCAAATTTGATGTTGGAGGATTTGATTAACTCGTTCACAGTCGCCACCACTTTATTCAGCTGATCCGCTAAAGCCTGGTTCTGGGCTTTGAGCTCAAAAATCTGCCGATCTGTGTTCAAATAATTGTTCCCGACTGTGCCCATGTTTGCAGGGATTTCGACTGTAGGACTCTTGGCGACTTTCTTTTCCCCAAATAGTTCTGGATTTAATTCTTTTTGCATAAGACGCCCCTCCTAGGACTTCAAAAAAATCTACGTCTTCTATCATATTTTTTCTGGACTAAAATTTCAAATGTTCATACTTTATGCGCGAAGGGGGACCGCATTTTGCTTAAGGTTGGACAACTTTTAAAATTCGTATCTGATCTAAATCCGCAAAATACGCCCACGCGTTTGTCATTTTTCAATTTTTTGCGGGGTTTTCCTCATCCTGAAGACGTTTTAACCCCGGAATTGATCGAAATGTTTTTCAATTACTGCATGGATTACCCACATTGGGCTTCCAACAAGCAGCAGTTGGGCCACGAAGTTCAGTTTTTGTTGGAGAATTTCAATAGCTTCTATCAACAGAAGTTTGACCTCAGTCCAATTCGTTTTCCTCAAAACATGCAGCTTATCGAGATCGAGCACTTCCACGATCTGATTGACGCAGTTAGTTCTTACATTAAGACGCTTTGCGGCGAAAATGACAAGTTTCGTGTTCTTCCCGATCAGAACAAACGCGTGATTGTGATTCTTCTTCGCGAAGACAAATCTTTGGAAGTTCGCACTTTTGACCGCAAGTTCACTCTTCGCAACGGCCTTTTGGAACCTTTGCGTAAAGATCTTGTTCTTTATTACAACTCCGAGTTGGAACTCAGCAGTCAACACACTCATAAAATCGAAGTGGCTCCTTATATCACAGCACAATTCCGCGTGATGGGCGAAAAGGTCACAGGTTCTTTGCTTCGTGGGTATGTTTTTCAAAAACTTCAAGAAATGAAAAGCGAACCTCTGGCGGAACAAACTCGCATTCTCTTCCCCATCAAGCGTTTGGAGCAGTTCTTTGTCGATCGTCGCACAGATCCTTATTATCAGGATTTGGTCAGCCAACTGGAAAGAACCTGCGCTTTAATCCAACAGGGTGATTCTGAGGCACTAAAGTGGTCTTCCATTGTCCTAAACAAAGCTGAAACCGCTTTGGACAATATCTTTATGGGAGACAAGCTCATGACTCTTTTAGTGCGTGATCTTCGCCACGCCATTGGCGAATACTCTCGCAAGAATATCTCCTCTTCTGCCCTCACTGGTGGTATATTGTCTTCACAACAATTACCCGAGGCCGATGAAGAATGTCTGAAAATAACGCCGCTCAAAGAGTTCGACTTAATAAACTAATTGCTGATTCAGGATTGGCATCCCGTCGTCATGCAGATCGCATGATCGAAGAAGGTCAAGTCACGGTTAATGGAAAACGCGTCTACGAATTGGGCGTCAAAGTTGATCCTACAGCAGATCGTATCTTGGTGGATGGCAAACCTCTTCGTAAACCACTTTCGCAAAAATACTATCTTGTCTTCAATAAACCAAAAGGTGTGCTGACAACTATGGACGATCCTCATGGTCGCCCTACCGTCGCGGACTATTTGGGAGAAGTCCCTGCGCGAGTTTTCCCGGTGGGTCGTCTGGATTGGGACTCTGAAGGTATGTTGCTTTTGACGAACGACGGTGACTTCGCCAACAAAGTCATGCATCCCAAAGCGGAAGTTACTAAAACCTACCTTGTGAAATTGGATGGCCAGCCTCAACCTCACCAAATTGAAAAACTAAAAAAAGGGGTTTCGATTGTCGGCGGTCGCGTATCGGCTCGCCATATCGAAAAAATTAAAAAGTCCGGCGACAACAAGTCTGATAAGTACGAATGGTATAAAATTGTAATCACTGAAGGTAAAAACCGTCAGATCCGTCAGATGTTTGCGAAGGTGGGCTTTGACGTTTTAAAACTTCAACGTGTGGCCATTGGCCGCTTGCGCATGGGAGCCTTGAAGTCCGGCGAACTTATCTTCTTGAATGAAGTGGCGGTCGAACGCGTCTTCTTGGCGGATGATCCTGAGGAAGTAAAACAAAAGCGCACCTACAAGGGGCGCACGGCTTCGGTTAAAAAGACCGCCAAACCCGCTTCACGTATCCGCGTGAAAAAAGAATCAAAAGGCCGATAAACCATGGCATCCCTGAACCCACGCTTAAGAGGCACGATCGAGATTTCTATCGCCAGCGTGGGTTTTGGATTTTTAGGGATCTTCGCGAAGTGGGCCTTCGCCTCCGGTCTTTCTGTGGGGCAGTTTCTTTCCTATCGCTTCACTCTGGCAGCTCTTCTTATCTGGATTTTTCTTCTTCTTTTCAAACCTCAGTGGATTAAGCTGAATAGACGACAAACCGTTATAGCATCTTTGCTTGGCGTTTTTGGTTATGCTCTTTTTTCGACTCTTTATTTCGAAGCCATTGACGGATTGAGTGTCACGCTGGCCGCTCTTTTACTTTATACGTACCCGTTCTGGGTGAATGTCTTTTCACATTTTTTTACACACGATAAAATTTCTAAGAAAGAGGCTCTGTGTCTGGTTGCTGCATCTGCAGGACTGGTACTGCTTCTGTGGGGCCATATCGAAGTTCGCAATTTCTGGGCGATCGCTGCTGGCTTGGGATCGGCAATCAGTTATGCGATCTATGTCCTTCTATCCGGTCGACTGCAACAGGGTGTTCGTCCTATTTCTTCCACCCTTTACGTGATCACTTTCGGCGCGATCACGCTGTCCCTGTTTCATCGCACTGATTTTTCACATGTCCAAGCTCTGACAAGCTTTCAAGCCAGCTGTATTTTTGGCATTGCCATCATTTGCACAATTCTGCCATTGACCCTGGAACTGGCCGCCTTGCAGAAGTTACGAAGCACCGAAGTCGCCTTACTAATGATGATCGAACCCATCACCGCCGCACTTATGGGTGCTTTCATTTTTCATGAAAGCTTGCGACCTCTGCAAATTCTTGGCGCCTTAATCATCGCTGTCGCTCTCGTGCTGAATGTCATTTCAAAAAAGTCGCCACCTAATCCGCACCTTTAGGAGCCTGGCCTCCATGTTCAAACGTGTGAGGGGGGAATCAATAATGGCGCGAAATCCATGGTTTCCTGACATCGCATTGACCGCTCACACACCCCATCTTTTCCATCGACCCTAGGGACGGTCCTTTCACTTTCTTTTCATGAAGATCTTAACAGAACAACTTGAACATCCACTTTACTCATTCTTTCCTCCGTAATGCTGATGGTATTTTCATCGTAAGTTCTATGGATACACCGCAAGGAAGCTTTCGAAACGTAATTGTCCGTCTTCATTAAATTCGGAATAGCAAAATGCTCTCGATCGGCTGACAACTGAAAGGCACCACCAGATTCGACGTGCAACATTTTATGTCTTTCAATGAGTTGCTTCAGCTTTTAAGCCTCTTCATGCTTGAGTCCTAAAGAGACGATAATTCGATGAGTAAGTTATTTTCCGGGCACTCTTCGACCAGAAAGAAAATCAGACAAACATCCAGGCGATAACCCCAGATCACGAGCAAAGGCTCTCATCGAGTACCGGGGATTTCGTTCGCGTCGGCGTTCCAAAACATCCAATAGGAATACAGAAATCGAAGATTCGTTTTGCACTAGGTATATTCGATTTTTATAAATTTACTCTGTCGCAATAATTAGTATGTCCCCGTCGAGTTTTGGAACATTATTATTGATTTTTGTCACTTGAGCGAACAAAAACGTGTACTACATTGGGGTCTAACAAAGACACAACATTCCTATTTCTAATCCCCCGATCGAATCCGTCCCACTTTCTTTTTTGTAAATACTTTTTCTGAAAATTTAAGGAAACAGAAAAAAAAGCCGAAAAGAAACTCATAAACATAGTCACACAATGCCTGAAACCATGACTCTAATTTACGAGAGGCCTGGCCGAAGGCCAAAAATACTGAATGTAGGTGGCACGGTGGAACAAAGGTTAGGAAAAATAAATATAGCCTCTTCCTTATCTTTAGTGGTCCTTCTTTCGGGATGTTCCTTCAATGCTCAAATTTTGAATCTGAGTGAAAATACATCCCCTGGACCAGCGCCCGTGCTTTCTGAAAAAATGCCCCCCTTAGAAGTTACACCTTCTAGCAGTCAAGGTGTCTATACCACGGGTGGCTATCAGGCTCAGGTCTCAATCAGTTACTATGACGCTCAACCAGAACCGCAAACTTCAAGTGGGTATACTGTTCGAACAAGTCTACAATCCAACCTTTTCAAGGAATAAGGAAATGAGCCACACAAATTTATTCATTGTTATGGCGATAATGCTGACTCCCCTATTCGGATGGGCTGGAGCCGCAATCACTTATCATGGACGTCTCTTGGATCCAAACAAGCATCCCGTCGAAAACGCCAATGTCGTTTTCAAGGTCCGAGTTTATAGCCCAAAACCAAAAAAATGTTTACTGTATGAAGAGATGCGGTCACTGAACATGAGTAACTCGCAAGGTGTGTTTGTTCTGTCGATCGGCGACGGTGAGGGAACCAGAACAGCCGCCGATCCAGGAATCCAAGTAGAAAGGATTTTCAATAATGACTCCAATATTACGTTCAACACCACTAATACTCCAAAGTTGGTCTGCAACACCGGTTCTTTCTATACGCCTGATCTTTTAGATCAAAGGCATCTTGAGGTCACTTTCAACGACGGAACAGGCACTGGTGATCAGACACTTCCTTTAATGGATGTGAACTTTGTGCCATTCTCAGTCAGCGCTTATGATTCGCAAAAAGTTGGAGGCACTCCCGCCAGTTCTTTGTTGCGTTTGAGCAGTGGTGATGCGACGCCCTTAAGCCCGGCGAACTTCTCTGAGCTGGTGAATCTTTTAACTGGTGCCTCCACACAATATGAAAAAGCCGGTCAGCTGCGCGGCTCTCCTGTTCCTGTTTTGACGAATGGTCAGTTCCTTGGTTGGAATGCGGGTGGTTGGGCGGCAATGACTCCATCCACGACCGATACATCTGTAAAGAACTTTGCGAAAATAGATCTGCCCACTTGTGGTTCTACACAATTTCTTAAAGACGATGGAAGTGGTCATCTGATCTGTGACGATGTGGTAGCCGAGGTTACCAACGGCTCTATCACAACCGCGAAAATCAGCGACGGAGCCGTGACCATGGAAAAGTTGGGGGTGGGCGCGGCACTGAACAACATTGCTGATGGAACAATTTCCGGAAATAAACTTGCTAATTCAGGTGTGACTGCCGGGGAATACGCCAAGGTCACGGTCGATGCTAAAGGTCGGGTCACTAACGGCGGTTCCTTGTCTGCTGCGGATATCCCAAATATAGATGCCGCAAAAATTACCTCAGGCACGCTCACTCAAAATGTCAGTGCAACCTCCATATCTGCGGCAAATATCAATGTTACAAATTGGAAGCTCTATGACGGAGCAAGCGAATATTTAACGTTCACTCTGCCCACCGGTGGCGCAGGATATTCGGTAGCTTGGCCAAATCAGGCCGGCAACAATGGTGATGTCCTGCGCTTGAATGCTTCTGGAAACTTTGTATGGTCACCTCTTCCTTCCGCTCCGGTTTCAAGCGTTGCAGGCCGAATCGGTGCTATTACTCTTACCCCTGCAGACATCACGGGTCTTGGGACGTCGGCGACATTAAATGTTGCCGGCGCTGGCGTCGATGCGGCGGCAAGCGAAGTTGTCAGAGGTGATGACACAAGATTGTCAGACGATCGAAAGCCGAAAGGCTCTGCGGGCGGAGATTTAAGCGGAAATTATCCGAATCCAACCGTCGCAAAAATTCAAAGTCGTCCAATCGATGCGACAGCACCCATCAATGGACAAGTATTATTGTGGGATCAGATTAATACGACTTGGAAAGCACAATACGTCAGGGCTCAAGACATCAGAACGGCCTGGGGAGGAGACCAACTAATCCCCGCTTCCGCTTGTGCCGCAAATCAGTCGATGACCTGGTCGTTGATCACCGATCGTTTTACCTGTCAGGATATCGGGTCCTTAAACTCTTCCGCGATTACGAATTTTTCTTCGAGTGTGGATGCAAGAATCACCGCTCAAAAAGCCCAAGCAAATGGTTTGGCGACCTTGGATGGCGACGGTCGTTTGCCAGCATCTTTACTTCCAACCACCACTAGTGATTTTTTTAGTCAGTATCTTTTTCTTGCGGGTCGATCTGGCGGGCAGACTATCAACGGCGGAACCGGAAGCAGTGATGTTTTGACATTGGATTCGACATCTCACACTACCAAAGGTTCTATCATTTTGGCTCCCAGTGGCGGCAAGGTCGGCATTGGTACAAGCAATCCTCTGGCAGCCCTTGACACCTCTGGAGGCATGATCCGTATTCAAGGGGGAGCTTCCTTTGGCACATTTCCCGCTTCAGGCAAAGGGTTAGAGTTTGGTTACGCAGATGACTCGAATACGGCACTCATTTCCTCTTACAATAGAACGGCGGCAGCCCACACAAGTTTATTAGTGGAGGCAGCCGCTTTAACTTTGAATGCTTATTCAACCGGGAATGTCGGTGTCGGCGTTGCCGCGCCAACACAAAAGTTTCAAGTGGGCGCTCAGAGTAACGCATTTGCATCTTTCAGTTTAAATAACAATGGAACAGCTCCCGCCTCGGGTTTTGGCCTGACTATTGGCGGCAATTATTCCGGAGCTTGGGGAGAAACGAATTTCTGGAATTCTTATGAGGGGGCAACAACGGCCTTCGACTTTAAACAGAAAACGGGGGCCTCCACCTTCGAAAATCTTTTAACAATTCAGTCCAATGGAAATGTAGGCATCGGGACTATAAGTCCCACACAGCTTTTACACGTCAACGGCACGGCCCTTGCGACCGCCTGGAACACCACTTCAGATAAACGACTTAAAGAAGAAATCACTGAGATCAAAAACCCTTTAGAAAAGATTCTTCAACTGCGTGGAGTCACTTTCAAGTGGAGAACCGACATATCGCAACCCACAACACACGAGCGAATTGAGGATATCGGTGTGATCGCTCAGGAAGTCGAAAAACAATTTCCAGAAGCCGTTCATACCGATCATAACGGATATAAATCGGTGAATTATCCCTCTCTTGTAGCTCCATTGATTGAGGCTATCAAAGAACTTTATCAAAACGTTGTCAGCCTCAAAGACAAACAGATTTCCCAAGCTCGAGGAATTGCGACTCTTGAACATAATAAAGTTGATAAAGCAGAATTTGAAAAATTATTGAAGGAAAATGCAGAACTGAGATCTCGACTAGAACGCCTTGAAAGATACATTGGCGAAAAATAGTCTTGGTCGCTGTCGTTGATATATGGAGGCCACTTTGATGGCCTGCTTTCGTTGACACGCATAAACGGACTTAGAGTGTTCCATTCTTTACTTTGGAACGCTTTCGTAGCTTACACTCTCCCGCCCCTTCCCGCCGAAACGTAAGAATATGAAAAAATGTAGAACTCGTTTTCAAAACGAATCCGGAATGAGCCTTGTTGAAATCCTTGTCTCACTGGGAATCCTATCGATTGTGATGCTGGCGTGATCACAATTAATGTGACTCAACAAAGAGAAACCCGGGCCTTATCAGAAAAAATTGCGGCTCTGGATGTCGAAAAACTGTTAGTCCAAACGATGACCAGCAATACTCTATGCAATCGTCTTCTGGTCGACAACTATCCGGACCTTGGCGTAGCCCCTGCAATCGGCGCCATCCGTCGTGGCGGTAGATGGAACACGGGCTCCAGCACGGGAGTCTTTACGATTGATTTGAGTTCGAGTACATCGTTTGCTCACCCGCCCTTCGGCTTCCACTGCGTGATCATTCCGTGATCCCGATCAGAGGGATCTTCTTCAAAGCATCTCATTTTGAAGCATTTAAAGATTCTGATTTTGGCCACGCAACCGGACTAACGATTCATCTTGAACCCGTTATCTGAAGACCCCTCGACTTATCATTCACTTTTAATTTTTACCTTCCAAAAGAAGCAATCCGCTCCGATAAGGTTCCCATGAAAACCGGAACGTATCTTGTTGTCTTTTCTATTTTGGCATCCTTGCATACCCTTGCGGCGCCCAATCTTCTCACTTACCAGGGGCGTATTGTTAAAAGCGATGGCAGTGCTTTAGAGTACAATAACGTAAGTTTCCTGTTCGAGATTACAAACAACACCGGATCTTGCGTGATCTATCGCGAACAAAAAAATGGGATCAACATGACGAACAGTCATGGCGTGTTCGATGTTCCAATTGGCGCCGGAACCAAACTCTTCCCTTCTTCTCCGACGAAAACTCTTTTAAATGCTTTCAACAACAGCACCACTCACGACTGTGCTGACGCTGACAATAATGTGGCGGGAACTTACACGCCGGCAGTCAGTCATACGCGCTTACTGCGGGTGCAGTTTCATGACGGAACGGGGTGGAAGCTGCTCACACCCGACAACGAAATTCGCACCGTTCCGTTTGCCGCTTTTTCTCAATCAGCGGAAAAGCTGGGTGAACACGAAGTCAGTGACTTCGTTATAAAAACCGGAATCCCGACCTGTAACGCCAGTGAATTTCTGACTTGGAATGGAAGTTCTTTAAGCTGTGCCGCGGTGACCGGTGCCAGTGGCGGGACTGTGACCAATGTCACTTCTGCCAATGGTTATCTGACGGTGACCAACAATGTTTCGACACCAATTTTGACGGTCAATGTCGGCACGAGTGCAAACACTTTAGCTGCGGGTAATGACCCGCGCCTGAGTGATGCTCGAACTCCTATCGGTGTCGCCGGGGGCGATCTTTCCGGCTCATATCCCAATCCCACTGTCGCAAAAATACAAGGTTATGATGTCGCGAGTTCGGCGCCCACCAATGGGCACTTTTTGAAATACGACGGTGCCAAATGGCTAAGTGCCGCGATCGGGATGAATGATGTTGCAAATCTGAACTCGACTTTGAACAGCTATTTATTGCAAACAACTTTCGATGGGTATGTCACGTCGGCCAACTGCGCCGCTCATCAAACCATGTATTGGAGCCCGGTTGTGGGCTTTCAATGTCAGGCTATTAATGTCTCTGTCGCTGGTGATGTCAGTGGAACTATCGGTACCGTCACTGTGAATAAAATCAAAGGTGTGACCGTCGATACGGCGGGTTTAACAGCTGGACAGGTTTTGAAATATGACGGAGTTAAATGGACACCGGCGGCCGACAGTTCCAATGCAGGCACCGTCACAAACATTGCCACTGGAACCGGGCTTTCGGGTGGACCGATCACGGGGACGGGCACCATTTCACTAGCCGACACTTCGGTGACCGCTGGTTCATACACTCGAGCAAATATCACCGTGGACGCGCAAGGACGTTTGACAAGTGCTACGAATGGCTCTGCAGTGAATCTCGCAACAGAAGTGACAGGAGCACTGCCGATCGCGAATGGTGGGACCGGAGCGACCTCTCTGACGGCTAATCGCTTGCTGGCCTCGAATGTTTCGGGTTCGGCGGTGGTGCCATTTACTTGTTCTGCGGGACAGTACGTCTCTTTCGATGCAACGGGATTGATGATTTGTACTTCGCTTCCCACATCCTCCTATTTTATTCAGAACGGAAACTCTTTTAGCGCAGCGGCGACTTTGGGAACCAACGATGCCTATGCCTTGAACTTCGAAACAACGGGTACTACACGCATGACCATTCACAAAGATGGTTATGTCGGTATTGGTGGCGCGCCCGACAATACGGCCGGCCTGATGGTGATGGCGCCCTCGGCAACGAAAACTCCGCTCATCGTCAACTCACCGGCCAGTGGAAAATCCGAGATCGACTTTCTTCGCAATGGGACTTGGTTAGGAACTTTCGGCTTTGCCGTGGGCGCAACGAACGATTTCTACATCACCAATGGCACGAATGCGGATATTATTTTCGATACAAACAATGATGAAAAAGTTCGTTTGAAAGCCGATGGAAGATTTGGCGTGGGCGCAATGGATCCAGGAAATACTTTTCAAGTAGGACCTTGGGATGCACAAGCCGCCTATTATGGAATGTTTGCTGGAAGTTATCACGATACTTTGGGACAAGCCCAATACGTAGGAAATTGGCGCAGCTCAGGATATTGGGGGCTGGGCCCCTTGTCTTCGACGGCGGATAACACCGTTCGCTTGGGAAATGTCAGTACCGCTAAGGGGGATTGGCGAACGACGCAAGATATCAGCTTGGTCGTGGGCGGAAAAGTCGGTATTGGGATGACCACCGCACCAACGGCGAATCTTGATGTCGTCGGCGTGACGAAAACCACGGGTTATTCGATTATTGACTCTACCGCACCCATGCTGATGTTTAGCGAATCAGATACTTCGGGCGCAGGAAAACAATTCCGGCTGGTTCTCGACGCGAAAACCTTGCGCGTCGATGCGGACTCCGAGGGCGATGGAAACTTTATTCCCTATTTAAACCCGTTAACAATCTCTCCCAATGGGGTCACGACAACAGCGCTTGAAACCAATGGCTTGGCACTAAAACCAGGCTCGGCCGATCATGTTTATATGAGTATTTACGCACGGACTTCAGCTCCTGCGGTGCGCTCTGGCTACTTCGGTTATCCCAATGCGGGCACAAATCGACTGGTTGTCGCCAACGAAATTGATTCTGGGAATATCGAGTTCCTGACCACCAGCGGTGGTGTGGGACAGATTCGCATGGCTCTTTCCGCTTCAGGAAATTTAACCACGGCAGGAACCGTAAATGGCGCTTCAGACGTGCGTCTGAAAAAAGATATTCATACTTTAGATCACAGCCTTGAAAAAATTCTGCAACTTCGTCCGGCTTCTTATCACTGGAAAGATCCACACGCGGACCCGCGACTGCAGATGGGTTTTATCGCGCAAGAACTAGAGAAGATCTATCCCGAACTTGTGACCGAGAATGAAAGCACCGGTCTGAAGGCCGTTTCTTACATGAATATGATTGCACCTTTAACCCAAGCGCTACAGGAATTCTATCGCGAAGTCCTGGCGAAGTTTTCGCAAAACGATCAACGTTTAGAAAAGCTTGAGTCGCAAATGGCCGACCTGCAAAAACGCAATGACGAACTTCAAAAGCAAAATACAGAACTTATGAACTACCTACGGTCTCAAAACGAGAAAACTCAAAGAAACCCGGCATCCCGCCGATAAGTATCCTGTCGGAGGTTGTACGTGAAAAATCTATTTCTCCTGGCTCTACTTAGCATTTTGGCAACAGGGTGTTCGATGGAAGCAACCCTTGAGCAACTTGCCAAGGAAGTCCCCGCCCCCATTAAATTTCAAGATCCCGCGAAGACTACAGGCTTAGTTTCTGGATCGACCCAGACGGGAACGGCCTCGGGCAATGGAGTGACATACCACGTACAAAGCACGGTAGGAAACTACATGTCGGGTATTGAGCAAACGACGTCGGACAACACCTACAAGGTTTACAGCTCAGTTCAAGGTGCCATCGTTTCTAACTAACTGGACTTAGATCCCTAAGTCCTTTTCCCTTCTTAAGTTTCAAAATAAGACAGCCGATAAAGCTTCCAGACAAACCATGGAAAGGTTTTCTTATGAAGTTTATCTCTCTCTTTTTGCTTCTTGTCGGTTTCACGATGAAATCTCAAGCCGCCGATATCAGCATCGTGGATGTGCGCCGAAATATCACGATGTCTGAAGAGGACACCGTCTACAAAGACTTCTACATCAACGCCGGCCCCTCTTCGGGATTGAAAAAAAACCTGGTTGTAACGGCCGTTCGTAAGATCAATATTCGCGACGCCAGTGGCGCTAACGCCGTTGGTGAAATCAATGTTCCCGTGGGCCAGCTTAAAATCATCGCGGTCTATGACCGGGTCGCGGTCGCTCGCGAGTACACCCTGCTTTCCCGCGACGAACTGCCCATGCTGGAACAAGTCGGCATCATGACAGGCGACCGTATCGACCTTCAGGGATCGTTTATTGATAACTCAAAGCCGAAACCCAAACGCAAAGTGGCTGAAGTAGAACCGGAAACCAATGCGGTCGCAGCCGCTCTCGTAACCGTAACCACGGCTTCTTCCCCCGTCGCCCCCCTGGTGGGCGTGACCCCGGCTACGGCCCTGCCGATATCGACTCCCGCTGCGGCAGTAAATACAGCAGGAGCGAACCCTGTAGTTTCTGCCAACGCCAATGCCAATAGCGTGCTTTCTGCCGCAACTAATAGCAGTTCAGCCCCCACCGCACCATCGACCGCGGCATCCTCGGCGACCGTCAGGGAAACCCTTGAAAAAACGGCGGATTCTGGTAACAACACTCTTCATGAGTGACAATTCTTATTTTCGTATCCGCCTAAGCCAAGTGCCAGCCGAACTGGAAGACATCATCACCACACACAGTTTTGAATGTGGCGCCTCTGGAGTGACAGAGGCTTTGGCATTTATTCAACCCGATCTCACCTACGATCCCAAACTTCTTCACGTTCGTTCCCACGAAATGGATGTTTTTTTCCCAGAAGAACCTGCTCAGACTTTCTTTGACGGTCTTTTGGAAATCAATGCCGGCATCAGATGGAATATTTTCGAGGAAGAAAATAAGGACTGGTTGGAAGAATGGAAAAAAGGATTTAAGCCTTTTAAACTGGTCGGCGATTTCTGGGTGGTTCCGTCCTGGTTGCAGCCACCAGAAGAATGCAAACACGCGATCTTTATCGATCCCGGAATGGCTTTTGGTACGGGCACTCATGCCACGACGCAAATGATGGCCTTCTTCATCCACAAGCTGGCCGAAAAATATAAAAGTGAAATTGCCGAATGGGCTATGCTCGACGTCGGCACCGGCACCGCGATTCTCGCTATGTTGGCACAGATGAGTGGTATGGGCCTGGTCACTGGAATTGAAATTGATCCTGAAGCTCGCCGTGTGGCGCGTGAAAATGTGAAGCTGAATCATCTGGAACAAATCGATATTCCCGAAACACAGATTGAAGATATGCGCTCTCAATATGATGTGGTGGTCGCCAACATTATTGATGGCGTTCTAATCAATATCAAATCCGACCTTCTTCGTGTCTTAAAACCAGGTGGTCACATCCTTCTGACAGGTATTCTTGAAGAACGTGACAATCACTTCTTTGAAAAATTCATGGAAAACTCAGGTCTCACAGTTCTTCGTCGCCTCGAAAAAGACGAATGGGTGGGCTATTGGGCCCAAGCAAAACTATGAGACGCTATTGGATCGAAAAAAAAGATTTGTTCCAGGATCAGGTGAACTTCACGGGTGATGTTTTTCATCATATTTTCGATGTCTGCCGCCAAGAGGTGGGCTCGAAGTTCGAAGTACTTACGGAAGATAGCAAAGCGTATTTCGTCGAAGTCACGGTGGTGGCAAAAAAGAACGCCACCGCTCGTATTCTTGAAGAACGAATCATACCTCCATTAAAAGAGCCTCATATCCATTTGGCCCTTTCCATTTCACGCTTCCCCGTCATGGATGCCATTATGGAAAAAGCTGTGGAAATGGGGGTTAAAAGCATTCAGCCATTCTTTTCAGAATTCAGTTTTCTTAGAACTGGCGAAAAGCTTTCTGATAACAAGGTCGAACGCTGGGACAAGATTGTCCGCTCCGCTACACAACAGTCTGGCCGCGGCGATTTGCTGAAGGTGCAGCCCGCGATTTCGTTCGAGAAAATATCAGATTTGATTAACCAGGATGCGAACCACGTGGGTCTATTTGCTTATGAGGGTCCATCGACTCTTAGCATCAAGGATTATGTTCAACAGGTGAAATCCCAGCATCCTCAAGGAGTTAAGGCGATCTGGATTATCGTGGGCTCGGAAGGCGGATTTTCTCACAATGAAGTCGAAAAATTTCAGCAACTAGGCCTTCGCCCAGTCACCTTGGGACCCCAGGTTTTGCGAGTTGAAACGGCTTGCATGGCTCTGGTATCAGTCCTAAAGTATGACTTTGATCTGATGTGTTGAAAGGAGAGGGAATGGATCCCTTCGAGGAATTTGAGTTTAAGCCACTCACGGACGGTCTAGGTTTTCATAAAAAGAAAGCGGCCGCAGGCGCCAAAGATGAACCGAAGACAGAGACATTTTCTAAAAACCGTATGATGGGTCAAGGCTTGGAGTTGATTGAAGAATCCTCTGTGGACCCATTACGTCCTCCTTTGCCACGCAAAAGCCGTAATACCTCCCCACAAATCCAACCGGCTCCTGGTGCGACCGAAGTCGGTGGCGATGGTTCTGCGGCCGTTGACGAAATTCTCAAGACTCTTCAGAAGAATCGTCGTTTGGATTTCGACAACAGCAAACAAAAAATCTCGCAAGCTGCGGTTAAAGAAGAATACAAAAAAGCGACGTGGAGTTTTTCTGCCGCCATGCTGGATGGGATGCTTGTTGTCGCCTCTAGTTTGTTGTGCATGATTATTTTGCTGGTGATCACGAAAGTGGATCTCATTGGTAATCTGACAAATCCAGATTCACAAGGAATGATCTACATCGCGACATTGTCACTGTTCGCGATGGTGAGCTTTGCTTATCTGACGGTGAACCGTTTATTCATGGGCTGCACACCTGGTGAGTGGGCTTTTGATCAGCGTGTTGGTCAACCTGCAGAACTAAATAAAGCGTCTTACTCTTTGCGAGTGGTCGCTCGTTCTTTGCTGGTTATCGCGACTGGCTTTATTGTCTTCCCAATTCTTTCGACTGTTCTGGGACAGGATCTTGCAGGTTCTATCACAGGCGCTCGCCTCTATAAAAAGGCATAATTTCCATGGGCCAAGTTCGTAAATTTGATGATATTGAAAACAGCTTGGCTCCGCTTCGCTCTCAAGGAAAAAAAATCGTTTTCACCAATGGCTGCTTTGATCTTCTGCATGTCGGCCACGTTCGTTATTTGCAGGAAGCCAGAGCTTTAGGTGATGTCCTGGTGGTCGGAGTCAACTCGGATGCCAGTGTAAAAAAACTTAAAGGCCCTACTCGCCCAGTACAGGTTGAAAATGATCGTGCCGAGATCTTGGCGGCTCTAGCGGCCGTGGATTTCACGGTGATCTTTACCGAAGAAACGCCCGAAAATCTGATTCACAAAGTTCGCCCCGACATTTTAGTCAAAGGCGGCGACTGGAAAATAGAATCGATTGTGGGTGCTCCGTTTGTCATGTCCTACGGCGGGAAGGTCATGTCGCTCCAGTTTGTGGATGGCAAGTCCACAACGAAACTGATCGAAAAAGCGCAAAAATAAAAAAGGGCCGCAAAATCGGCCCTTTTCTTTTTTAATTCGCCGGACAGATGGCGGCTCTTTCCGCCGCCGTAATCGAAAACTTCACATAGGGCTTAAATGCCTTCAGACGGTTGCGAATAGTCGTGAAACCCGAAGAGTTTCCGTCGGTGTTCTTCACCCAATAGGCGTCAACCTTATCATTGCTCCAGCCACAAAATTGTTTTAGCGCCATTCCCGCGATCAAGCCTGACGAATGCCACCCATTCCAACAGTGAGCGTAAATAGGCCCGTTCAGCTTACCTTTGATGCGGTTATAGACCATTTGCAAAATGGCTTCATTTTCACCGGCAGCGGCATATTGTTTATACTGCAGCGTATGAGTCTGATGAGAGGTGTTTTGACAAGTCACGCTCTTCGGTGCCGTCGAATAGTTTTCCGAATAAAGATACACCGACGCTCCGAAATCCTCTTTACATAAGTTGTTCAAACCCACCGTGGGCAAAGGATTCACATTGTTGCGCGATGGATTCAGGTACTTGTTATTAGCTCCACCTCGGTACATTACACCATGAAGAACCACGCGAAAATTCCGAGTTCCCCAGAGTTCTTCGACTCCATCGCCTCGGTTGTCGGTGAGCTTTGCAAAGGTGTCGGTAAGTTCGTAACGGTCTTTGTACTTTTGCGCCTCTTTTTCGATGCTAAAAGCACCGGCACTGACACCCGAGTCCGGCAAGGCCGCAGAGTCATTGGAAGAATTGGAATCATCGGGGCTAGTTACGGCGGGTTCCTTTTGCCCACCTGTTTTTCCCGAAGCGGCGTCTGTCACGCCTTTCATGAGCGCAGCTTCCATACATCCCGTAAGTTGAGTAACGGCAGCGAATAAAATAATTGCGGTTTTGAAATATCCTTTTTTCATTACGTGATCATGCGGAAGTTTTGTTGAAACACACAATCAGACTGGACCCATTTTCTTTCAAACATGAGGCGGTTATTTTTTTCTCTCTCCTTAAGTAAGGCTTTCCTGAGTCGCTAATACGAATATTCTCCTTTTTGTAAGGTGCGGATACTGTCGTTCCTTTTTATAAATGGAGCTCAACCTGTCTGAAACGAGTTTATTATGATGACTAAGTCGATCTCCTTTTTTTGCATAAGTACCTTCGCTTCCTCCGCAATGGCTCTGAATCTTTCCGAGCTGCAAGGTGAGCGTCGAGTCGAATATCGCTCTCCGCAAGGGTTGGCCGAGGTCTGCGTGATTCCGAAAAAATGGCCCGGGGCTTCGTATCGTGCCGATGATGTAGAAAAAGAAAATGATCTCTGCAGCTACGACTTTCATTCCAACATGGGAATCTGCCCTAAATACACCTCAACAAATCCAGCTATTTTGATATTAAAGCCCAACGCTTCCTATTCGAAAGACGCAATTGATGCTTCAAACTGTGACGTGAAAAAAATGGGCGTTAAGACAGAAGCGAAGTTTAAACAGTCGGTCACCTGCTCTTACACGCCAGGAATTTTGGCCTACTATCCAATCTCAAGAATTCTGGGCAACGTGGGACGTGTTCCAGTCGCGGTGATTCGCTCTATGGATCGAGATATTCATGCCCGCCTAACTGATAAAGCTATTGCTAATCTACAAAACAGTCCTTATGAAATTAAGTCTTCCTGGGCTGCGATGGGGCGCATTCACAAGACTCCCGGCAACTACCCCACTGTCGTTGACAATAGCCTGAGTCAACTTTATGGAGCCTTATCAGACAACATAAAAAATGAAGAACAATACATGGAAGTCAGTGGCAATGGCCCCTACGAAACGCGCTATCAGCGATTCTTACAGCAGCCACCTTTTCAAAAAGTCGCCAGTTCACAAAGTGTGGAACAAATCGTCGGCACGAAAGACTTCGCCTCGGTCGCACAGACGGTCACGCAAATGAAAGATGTGTCGGATCTAGTCCTTCTGGATACGCTGATGAATCAACAGGACCGAATCGGGAATATCCACTACAAGTTCTATTGGTATGCCGCAAATCCCTCCTCAATGAAAATTGAGCGAATGAAGTCAGAGGCCAAATGGGTGGGTAACCAGCTGCAAGTACCTCAAGCAGAAAAAGATGCGATGGCGGGCAAGCAGGCCGCCTTAATCAAAGAAATGGTTCTTAAAGATAATGACTGTGCCATCATAAAAACCAACATGATGCGCAGAGTGAACGCGTTAGAACAAGTCCGACATATCAGTTACAGCACCTATCGCCGATTTTTAGCTTTTGAACGAACTTTGAAGGACGCCTATACCAAGGACTACTTCACGCGAGAAATGTTATTCACTTCCAATGATTATGCCGTTCTGGTCGGCAATGCCACGAAAGCAAAACAAATTCTTCTGTCAAAATGTCAGGCGGGAGAACTGCACTTCGATGTTGATCTGGAAACTTATATCCCAGGCGCCAGCAAACCCGCTTACCGCTGTGATTTGTAACTACCGATATAGAATTCCTGGCGACGTCACGTCAGGAATTCCCAAATGCGTCGCCATGGAATTACCAAACTTTGAAAAAGAGCCACTGACCAGCCCGAAGCGACGAATCAGATCAATCATCCATAGCGGAATTTTTTTTTCGCATTTTAGTTCTAGCACCACGCACTTTCCCGGTTCTTCAAATGAGTCCGGGTGATCATAGTGACTCAAAAGCTTTTCATTAGGGGTGACTGTCCAGGCATCCACTTCATGAAACCTTAAATCTCTGTCAAACGTCACCCGCGCATAATCATCGACATGGGAAATATAGGCCTTGCGCCGATACTGCGTCAGAATAACCGGGGCGACATTGTATGTGATTTTTTGTCGCAGGAAATCTTCCAGATTGCTGCGAGATCCTTCATCCAGACCTTCAGGAATCAAGTCAAAATTTAAAATATCCTGCCATCGAGCGACTGACACTTTCGCTCTTTTCTTTTTTACGAATTCCCGCACCTTGTATTTCACTTCAAAGAAATAAGGCGGAGTCGTTCCCGCTCCGTAGGAACGAATGCGCATATTAAAACTAAAGGCATTCGCACGCTCTTTAAATCGCAAAATATAGTACGAGGGCGAGTCCAAATAGAGACTGTTAATCGTGTAGTACTTATCCTCTGCGACCTCAGAGAAATGGTCCATAAAACAGTACGCTTCTACGAACCGGGAAATGGGCTCAACAAGATCCGGGGAAATCAAATATTTTAACTCGTATCTTTCCAAATTTAGGGGCGACACCTGAATGCTCATAACAGCGCCTTTAAAGATTTATCCAAATAATTTTTTTCCGGCCTGTTGTTCAAAATTTCTGACTCCAGCAGATATTCCAGATAAAGGCTGAGGATCTCTTGCTGTTGATTCAAAAGATCCAGAGCCTCTTGTTCCTCTGCTAGTTTGCGCTCGATATTGGCCAAGGGGTCTAAGCCGCCGCCTTGAATCCGGCTTAACTTTTGGGTGTCTTTGTAAATTTCAATCAGATTCAAAATTTGCACGCGCAGAGTTTCCAGTCGATTACCCGTTTCTTCGACATCTCGCTGCTTCAAAGCGCGTTTTAGAATAAGTTCATTTTGTTTTTGTTTGGATAAGTCATCCGAAAAAAGAAAAGGCAGTTGTAAGGTCACCTCAATCTCATAAGAGATATCATTTTTTTTTCGGTTCTGGCTAACATCAACCCCTTTAAACCACTGATTTTCGCGACCTTTAACGATCGTCAGTTCCTGAGTGAGCTGTTCAATTTCTTCATTGGCAATCTTCTTCGTCAAAGAATCTCCTTTAACGACGGATGCTTTTAAGTTTTGTTCCACATCCTCTACGCTAACAAGATTTAGGGTCTCTAAAGACCCCTCTTGCCAAGAGGGCACCCATACTTGAATTCGGGTTTCAAGCATTTGTCTTTCCTGCTGTAACACAGACAGGGACCTCTTCAACTTCACAAGCTCCGCTCTGGCCGAAATATAGGATTTGGACGTCGATCGCCCCGCCCGTAAAGATAAAGTTTGAGCCTGAACATGTCTTTCTGAAAGCTGGATCATTTGGCTCAGTTTCGCTGTTTTTTGGCGATTTAATTCGTAAATAAGAAGGGTGTTGTAGCGATTCTTTAAAGCCCACCCTAACGAAGCACTGCGAAGAAGTTTTTGTTCAGTGCCTTTAGGACGTCCTGTTTTCCATTCCGGCCATGATTTGAACTGAAACTTCAAACCGATTTTGGATTCAGTATCCCTTTCCTCTTCTTCAGAGGAAACAAATCCTTCCACACTCCGCAA
Source organism: Bdellovibrio sp. ArHS (assembly GCF_000786105.1). NCBI lineage: Bacteria > Pseudomonadati > Bdellovibrionota > Bdellovibrionia > Bdellovibrionales > Pseudobdellovibrionaceae > Bdellovibrio > Bdellovibrio sp. ArHS. Next base: position 101,736 of record NZ_JTEV01000010.1, on the reverse strand, counting down.
AGGATTCTTTGAATCCGTCGCCTGAATTTCCTCAAAAGAAAGGTAAGTTTTATCATTCCAGGCTGTTTTAAGAACCTGCTCGGGGGTCACTGCGAACACAGATGACACAAGAAACCACCAAGGAATCAAAGACATCATTTCTGCCCCTGTGTCGCGGCAAAGGGAATGGTAATAAATTTGCCTCCTTTTTTATTATCAAAAACCCCGAAAATCTGATGACCCGAAGGACCAATAGCAATTCCTTCCAACTTTTTAAGATTAAACTCCTGGATCAGTTCGCTTGCGCCGGTCTCGGGATTGATGCGCCAAACCGCACTGCATTTTTCGGACACACAAGAGGTTGAGACATAGATGTGATCTTCCAAAGAAATCATGTCCGAAAGATAAAGACGGGTCGGCTTTCCAGGCAGGCTTAGCGGGAAACGCAAAGCCACACTGACATTGCGACTTTCCAGGACCCCTGTTGCGAAAATTTTTTCTGCGTTCGCCAATTTTAGAATGAGTCCTTCACCGGCAAAAACCAGCGGTCTTTTCAAAGCGATGTAAAGATCGCCATTTTTGACGAAGTGACCTTCGACTTCCAAATCATGAAGTCGGGTCCCCTGACTTTGTTTGAACACCGCCTGCAAAACCTTATCTTGGGACCGAGACAAGGCCCCGAGAAGAGCTTTTCTTAAGTCGACCTGTTTTTGCAAAGTAAAACGAATTCCATTGCGGCGAACCTTTACAAAAAGCTGTCTGGCGTCTTTGAGGTTTTCTTTCTTGGTCGCTGACAAGGAACTTAAAAGATAAAGAAAATCCCCGTCTGAAGAAATGGATTCAATATCCTCCATTCTTTCCAACCCCTCTATAGGCAGCATTTGTTCGGCCACTTCACCTTTGGTGTTCATCAGAAGAATAGCGGGTCGATCCTCGGGATAGTCATCCGAAATCATCGCAAATTGATGTATATCGGGAATGTAGACAATTCCCGAGATCTCCGGCTGAAATAGTTCGGTGATACGACGGGGAAAATTAATTTCTTCAAGACTTTGAAAGCTGTCTTCCGCAGCACCCGCTTGTTCCGCCTGCGCAGTGCTAAAAAGAGTGATGCCCCAAGATTTTTTCACGCTTACTTTTTCACCCACCAAAAATCCATTCGCACTGGGAATCTTCACAACAACTTCCCGTCCCCACGCTGGCAGGCTCTGAATTCGTAAGACCCGATCCGGAATCTGCACGATACGAGTGCCGACACTGCTCACCCGTCCTTGAATTTTCTGCCCACTGGCCGAAATGACATCCACAAGCTGACCGACATGCACTGTCGCATGCAGATTTTCATTTACATAGCCATTGATATAGCTGGGATTGACGGGAACCAAAGTCACGAGCGGAGCAAAAGCGGGCGCCTTTTCACCGTTTTTAAAGTTTACCGCACCAACGGCACCATCCAATTCGGCAAATACAAAAAGGTTCCGCAGACGATTTTCAAGCAAACTCATTTCTTTTTTGGTGTCATTCAGATCGACCAGCAAAGGGTCTGCCCCCTCGGGCATTTTTGAATTGTCTTTTGTCAAATAAGCGATCTCCCGCCGCAGCTTCAACTCGGCCAACAATCGATCATATCGAGATCTTAGAATGCGCAACTGGCTGTCCAGTTCTTTCTGCCCCAATTCTAAAAGAAGATCGCCTTTTTTTACGACCTGCCCGGGTATAACGTGGATTTGTTTTATTTCGACGGCGGTATCGAAGTTCACCTGAAATTCCCGCGACTCTGCTATTCCTAGAATACTGACCGTTTCTGAATTTAAGAAGAATCCGAAGCCCAAAATGACAACCACAGCAACACACCAGACCGCTGCCAGAAATTTATTGTCGGAACCGACAAAGTCCTCCAGAAAGGTTCTAAAAAATGAGCGGGTCGCCTTGATCATCCTTAAACCTCGATCACTGATTCTTGATTCATAAAATTCAGACCTCGAACAGAATCGACCTTGCCAAGATCCTCAATGAGCTGCGCAGACGTCATCTGGGGTTTAAGACGGATCTGATAGGAAAAATCCAAGCGTTCCCCCTGCCCCATTTCGCGAATAGTCGCCAAAGCAAAATGACGGCATTTGCCTTCCAAGACGTTCTCTATCTGTCTTTGCTGCTCGGGATTTCGGGCCAAATTGAAGCGCAGAAGACCGTCAAATTGAGGGCCCGCAGCAAAAGAGGAACCTTGTAGAATCAATAGAGCCACAACAAAGCAAACCGTTCCTAGAATGGCGATTCCATAGGCATGAACGCCCGAAGCCAACCCCACTGCCAAGGATGCAAAGATAAAAAACATGTCGCGCGGGTCTTTAACATTCGTGCGAAAGCGCAATAACGACAAAGCACCGATCATCCCGATCCCTCGGGCCACATTATCGCCAATAGCCTGCATAGCGATCGCAATTACGATGGGCAGAAGAACCAGGCCATGCAGAAAATTTAACGAATACGAGAGCCCTCGGAAGGTTTTCACGTAGATCACTGCTAAGACCGTTCCTAAAACAAAACTTAACAGAAACGCATAAACTATCGAGATCCAAGTCGGGTTTGAAAATGAAGAATTAAGAATCGAAAAGTCCAACATATAAAGCCCCTAGGAAAACAGGCTTCATCCAAATCCCCAACCAGGACAATAAAATTAGACGTGGTTTGTGCAGAGACAGAGCTGTCTTGCACACTTGTAGACATTCAGCAGGTGTGGCTTACCGAGCGGAAATAAGTATTGCGTCATAGAACAAATTCTAGAAGCGATAGCCCAGCTTGCCTGAATAGACAGAGTCGGCATAACGATCAATTTCCAGGGCAAGAAAGAACTTAGACACATCAATGTTGATACCAAACACCGTGTGATTCTGAACGATGTCTTCTTCAACTGTGTTTTGATCATCGGTGATTCCATCCGTACCGCCGATAAAGGTTCCTATCGCGCGCACACGGCCACCACCGAAATAAATGGCCACATTATCCATAGCGACGGTCGCAATCAGATTTACGCCTAAAGTGTTTACGTTAATCAGATTGGAAAAATTAGCGCCGCCTCCAGAAAGAATGGCCGACAATGTCAGCGGAAAAAATGATGCCTCGTAAAAGCCCCAGCGCACCTGGCCCCCATAAGTCTGAATCCCATTTCCTAATGCCGGTGTGAAATACACATGCGTATCCACATTGTAATAAAGACCCTTTCCAAAGGTCAGCGTAAGATAATTGATCTCCCCTTTATCGGTGGTTTGTGAACCCAGGTTTGAAAGATCCTCGGCGGGAATGTATTCGGAAGCCAAGCCCAACTCCACCCCCGTGTAACCACCGAGCGGATAAGGGTTATCCAAAATTTTTGCAGCAGATCCAAATCCCAGAATTTCTAAGGCTCGTTGTCGCTCGCCCTTGTTTAAATTTTTAGGCAGATCATAGGCTGCTGTCGCTGAAAGCGTACTGAAAAAAAATAGAACAAAAACAAGGCGACTTAAATGCATAATATCCCTAGAGGTGATTTCTAAGGATATTCTTGTCACAAAATACGCAACTGTCCAGTTTTAAAGAGCTGCAACGGCCGTTTGCAACTGACCAAGGCCGCTTGCCGCCAGATTTGCAATTGCCGCGTCCTGGCTCTGTGTTAACTGCTGCAATAAAGGAATAAACTGCGAATAACCAGCGACAGCATTCGTGGCGACATCGCCTCGAGAATTACGAGGATCGGTGTTGGGCACCACTCCGTCTTTAGCTTTCTGATATCCTTCAATGACGACCTGCAAAGCTGCGCTGACAACATCCGAGTCATTCGCCTGCAACGCAGACTTAAGAATGCCAAGGCGAGCTGTCACCGCGTATCCCGCAAGATACGCATCTGCCTGCGTTTTTAATTCAGGAGTCATTTGATCAAAATATTTCGCTGTAATCGCAAAGCTTCGCGCATTGTAGATCGATTTGACTGCCATAAGTCCCAAAGCTTGTGTTTCGGCTTTATTGGATCTGAAAAGATCCGCAACAATCGAATAGAAAGTCGTGTCATCTACGTCCTTACGGTTGTAAGCATCAACAAGCTTCGCCACGTTTTCAGCGGTCGGTTGTGCGCGAAGAAGAGCTTGCCACTGAGAGCCGCTCAAAGTTTCTTTTTTTGCATCTGTGTCATCCGCTTTCGGATTGCTGTTTCCTGAGTTATCCACAAACTGTTGGCCTGGACCAGAACCTGGATTCATAAAGTCATCCTGACCGAAGCCTGTCTTAGTGTCATCACCGACGATTTGCACTTCAACTTTTTTCGGAGCAGGATTTTCAGCTTTTTTCTTATCTTCGGCTTTCTTTTGCGCCACTGGTTTTACCGGAACTGCCGCCGCCTTGTTATCGGCTGTCTTTTTCGGATCCTCTTTTTTCTTAGCAAATGGATTGACGTATTTACGCGAAATCTCACGATCACCCAGATCAAATAACGCCGCCAAAAAAGAAGTTTTAGGGCGAGGCATTTCATAAACGACTTCAAGTTCCGCAATCGCGGATTGAACAGGAGCTCTTAGAACATAACCCAGTGCCCCCACCAAAACGATGGAAACCCCGATAATCGCTGTTTCTAGTTTTTTATCTGTGAAGCCCATTGTCGCCTCCTGTTCTTACTGGGTAGTAAGAGCAGTGCTTGTGCCATCTGGGCTCATTTATAAGGGACTTGGCATAACTCACTCTGAGACGAGGCCGTGTTGCGCGCACCCCTGTCAAAAAATCAGTCACATCTCAGATTGAGACATCGCCAATGACCAGCTAGGTGCTTCCCGGGCAGAATCCAGGACGCGGGCCGATCGAAGGGAAGCTACGACAAGTATCGGGACGCTTTTCATAAACTGTGCAAAGGCGTGTTTTTGAGTCGAGAAACCAACAATCGCGGTTGGCCTTTTGCGATAACATAAAGAACTCGGTACCCTGTCGGTAAGAGGTAATATACCCCTCTTTCATCAAACGCTTGGCTAATTTTTTAATCGAACCCGCTGCTTCGTCTTCATCGGTCAGTCCCAGACGAATCAAGTCCGAGATCTTAATTTCAACGGGCATCGTACAGCAGCCGCCCCAGCAGCCTCTGCACATGTCAGTGCGATAGGGTTTCCACGTTGAGGGGCGGTCGACATCAGGGCGTTTCATAGGAAAACTACGGAACTCTTTTCTTCACAAGTTTACTGTTGTATCTCGCTGACGGATCAGCAGATTGAAGTAATACAACACTGTAACCGCGCGTGTAAAGCTCGCGAAGGAATGTCGGCATAATTTCCGCCGTTTTCCTTTGGATATCGTGGAAAAGAATGATTCCACGACCTTTAGCCTCCACCTGATTCAAGGTGTTGCGCAAAACGTTGTCATTCGACTGAGCCTTCCAGTCTTCACTGTCAATCACCCAGGAAAAATCGCCCGTCGAGCTCGTCTTTAAGAAATTTCTTAATTGCGGAGAGCCTTCAGCATAGGGAAATCGGAAGAAAGGATCAATCCAACCCAAGACGTCATAAATAGCCTGATGTCCTTTGCGGATTTCTTCTACGGCTTCGTCAAAAGTGAAGTTACGTCCGTGCATTTTTCGACAAGCGGAACTATTTCCGATACAGCTATGAGTTTCAGTATGAGAACCGATCGCATGTCCTTGCGAAGCCACTAGCTTCAAGGTCTCGGGATTCAAACGCGAGTTCTTTCCCAATGCAAAGAAAATCGCTTTGGCATTCACCTCATTTAAAGATCGCAAAATAGAGGGAGTATAGATATTGTTCGGCCCATCATCAAAAGTCAGAATCACTTCTTTGCGAGCCGTATCCCCGTACGTCGCATAGTAACCATTTGAGGTATCGCGCTTCTGCACATTTGTTGGGAACTTAAAGCTGTTCGTCGTTCGCGCTGGAACCAAGGCGTTCACACTCACAGACAACTTCTGTCTTTCCGAAGAAAAGTAAGAATCAATACTGGACAGGAGTTCCGCTTTGCAGCCCGCAAGCAAAGCCTCGTTCTGTGCATCACGAATTTCGTTTTCAAAAAGAGTTAAAGACAGTGCATCCAGTTGCGCAAGACTTTCACAAATCTCGTGAGGAAGATTTTCGCGAGGAGCGCCCTTTGTTTCGGACTGGCGCCACTCCTCGAACAAAGCTTCGGGATGTGCCTCGGATTGTTCCCACTCCAGGTTAGACTGAGCTTGCTGATTGTCCGTGACCGCTTGTTGCACTTTTTTGCTGATACTATTTCCGCAACCTACAAGAGTCCCCGCCAAACCAATTGCCAGAGCTTTTACAATCCAATTCTTCATTTTCACATCCTATTGAGAGACATCCGTTCCCTGTCCCACATTCACAACATTCCAAGATATATTTTGTGGATCCTCAGTCTTTTCACCTTCCTCCACTTTGGGTTCAGGTTTCTTCAGACTGAATTTAATTTTTGAGTTTTCAATGATCACGCGTGGATCGGCCGAGTGGTTATCAAAAATAACCAAATTGCGCGACGCCTGAGCCGTAACCACATTCGGATTCCAAAGGTATTTAAAATAAATAACCAAAGAACCGGCGAACTGACTTAGCAATAATGACAACAACCCTAAGCTTAACAACCCGATCTGTGGCAAAGTGTTTTCCCAACGAGCCCGCTCTAAAACTTCAAAACGGGTATCGATGGAAAGCTTTTGTGCTTCCAGCTTCGCAAGATTGGTCGTCAATTCCTTATAGCGCGCGAATTCCAACTCAGATTTCTTTTTCAAATCATCAACCATTTGCGCCGCAAACGGCAGCTCTTTCGCGTCCTTCTTCAAGCGATCAATCGAAGACTGCACCTGACCTAATTTGGTTTTGAGGATGCTATTTTCAATACGAAGCGCCTCGATCTTGCCACCCACACCGTACAGCGCGGACTCACGCTGATTAGAGCGACCTTTTTGCAGGTACTCGATCATCTTGTTGTTCTCGGCCATCTTCAGCTTGATTTCGTTAGATCGCACCAGAAGATCTGAGATGTAGTCCCCCATCTTATCTTTTGAAGCTAACGGCAGAAGGGCACCTTCTTTGTTCTGCATCTCGGCCAGTTGTTTACTAAGCTGAACCAGCTTTTGATCGGCATCGACTTTTTGCTTCGCCATAAAGTCTTCGACACGCGCGATTTCATTCATCTCGCGTTTCTTCAAAGTTTCTGCGGCCAGTTCTGAGGCCGTATTAGATAGAAACAATGACATGGCTTTAATCGGCGTCACAGCGGACACGCGAATTTCAAAGTCCGAATCGATATTGATTTTTGTCCAAGCATCCAGCTTTTGCAGAATTTGAACCCGCTTTTCGGGTTTATCTATGTCACCCAAATAGTTGGTCTTCAAAATATCGTAGCCGTTGCGCTCTTCCATAGTGATAAGAGGGCTGTTGCCACGGACTTGAATTCTTTGTAGCAGAGTCTCGTAGAACTCACGAGTCTTAAGATACTCGATATGCTTAGAAAGCAAACTACTGCCTTTTTTTGATTCCTGAACCGACTTCGACAAACCAAAAAACTGGTTTGAGAATGCCTGCAATGAAGAGTTCTGTGAATCGTTAATAACAATTGTCGAAGACGCGACAAAAGGAATCTTAACAACGTAAACAAGAACCGCGACCGCAAATAGACCTGCGGTAAACAAAGCAAACATGCGCCAATGGGACAAATAAAGTTTAATAATTTCGCCCACTGTTAATTCAGGTTCTATATGCTGATCACTCATATATCCCCACCTTCTGTGACATATCCCCGCAAGCATTGGTTGTGCCACCGATTTAATGCCTTGGCCTGTGTTTAATGTGCAATGAGGATTAAGACTTTGAAATTTGTTCAGGGGTGTACGTTCAATTGACAACATCAAGATGCCAAAATCACTTTAGCTCCCAACCAGTATTTTTAAAGGACAAAGGCTTGTCGAACTCTTCAGAGCACTCTGAAGTTGCTTTTTCACGGTGCCCCGACTGCATTTTTTGACGAATCACAACGATTCTGAAGACTGTGCGGATGACTCCGAACGAATGGTCGAGGCCGCCACAAAACCAAATACCATCCAATAAAGACGATCTGCCATCCCGCCGATGGATAAGTGAATGTGGTAAATCACCAGAATAGGAATATGTGAAAGCAGATAAATGGCGACCTGTCTTTTAGAGACACTATGGGAAGTCAGGGCTTTAAAAGATCCCAGCAGCATAAACACCAGAGCCACCACGCTCAGAATAATCAAAGGCCAGCCACCGACAACCCCCGCGGAAACAAAGATATTGTGAGGGTCTTTCATGGCATTGTAATTCGAAACATCCACATCGTTTCCCGCCGCGAATTTGGAAAGCAAACCATGTCCCAACAAGGGTTCCTGCTGAAAAATTTGGAATCCCCTTTCGACTTCTTCCCATCGCGACGCTATACCATCTTGCGCCTCGCGCCCCCCTAATGCCGCTTGCCCTGTGGCAATACCCCGAGCGAAGTCATAGACATTGGCACCGAAGAACAAAGAGAAAGTAATCGCCAGGGAAGTGAAGGCGAATTTAAAAATACGCCCCTGATTGGTTGCAGTTTTATGTAGAATCATTGTCACCACAAAAGCCAACACTGCCGCACCGGCAGATGACCGTGTTCCCGTCAGAATAATAGCAATAAAACTGGCCCCTAAGATCACTGCATCTAAAATTTTATGTTTCGCTTTGGTGCCTTGAAGAAGAGTTCCCAGCGAGAAAACGAACGCAACAGTCGCACACGTGACCATGTGGGGAATGTGTTTAAAGACGCCAATAAAACGCCCCCCCTTAAAAACCTGTCCACTTGCCACGACGAACAAAACCAGTGAAATCAAAACCAAAAATCCGGACCAACGCTGAATAAAGCGCATAAATTCGTCAACACTCCAAAGACTGGGGATGACCAAACCATACAGAACGACCATGAACAAAGAAACGCCCAAAGCACCTATTTGCATAAGGGTGGATTCTTCCGTATTCACATAGTGCGCTTGTAACAGGGTCTGCACCGTGAGTGTTAACATCAGAACGTAAACGAACAGTTTATAGAATCCGCTCAAATGATTGCGGTTTCGCACCCGCAGCCACAAGAAGATCAAAGGCAAACCAAAAAGAAAACAAAGAAAGACATTTACAAAAGGATGCAGGCCCTGCTGAAAAATAAGAAAAGAGAATCTTTGCGGTACAGGAAGAAGAGACCCCAAAGAAATTTTGGAAATAAAGATCAAAGCCGCGAGTGCTTTTATAAGAAATAGAATACGGCCATCGCGTGCTTGAATCATTCTTAGTTATTTCCAGTATTTTTATCAATAAGAACCGCGGTCAAAGCGATCCCCAAGATCACTGAAACAAGCGTAATACCCCGGGCGGTCTCGTTGCTGATCCAAGGAGTGCGTGGTGGAACATAGACAAAGTCATCTTGGTGCAAACGCAAGGAACGAGTCCCCCCGTATTTAATCAATTTTTCTGCGTCTACTTCAAAAGCGCCTTGGTACTCATTAACAGCCTTTGATTTAATTTCTGCCCAAGTTTTAGGCTCCATTTTTCGAACAATCACCTCTGAAAGGTCTCCGCCATTCGTGGTTCCACCGGCCAAGGTGATCAACTTCAAAAGATCCGTGCCAGCTGGCACATAATAGATCCCGGGCTTATTGACCGCCCCCAGCAATTGTACCGTCACCAAAGATTCCTTCGGAGAAGAGCGAAAGATATATTCCGAGGTTTGTTGTGGTGGTTTGATGTCACTCAGCAGACCCATATCGTCAGCATGGGCACCAGAACAGGTTATCAATAAGACTATGGCCATTATAAAACGAAGGGGTCTTTGTAAACGCATGATATCCTCCTACAACAAACATCACTGGACCTAAATCGAGAGCCCCGACCTCTGTCAATAAATTTCGATGACTTGACTTCCGTCTGTGCCTCACAATGAAGTCTATGACGACTTCCGTTCCTGAGCACGAAAAACTTTTTGACGAAATTTGCAATAAACTAAACGAGTTAAGCACCCAGCATCAGGGAGAGGAACCTATGCCCCCTCAACCAAAGTACGAACAGATGCAAGTTCAGATGAAAAAATTCCATTCTGAACTGAAAGGTTCCCAAGAGGAATTGAAAGAAAAAATCAAATCCCTCGAGAACGTCTCTTACGGACCGGAAACTCTGGACGCGCAAATCAAGCAGCTTGCCGACCAGCTTTCCGCCGAAAGATCGAGCAACACTAAACTCAGTGGCGACTTGGCAAAGTCTTTGGAACTCAGTCTGCAACTGCAGCTTGAAATCCAAGGTCTTAAAGCTCGCGCCTTGCAAATGCAAAGCGAAGAGAAAAAATACAGCCAGGCTCTTTTTGAAAAAAACAAAACTCTGCAAAGAGACCTTGAGCTGAACCAAGCGCTTAAAGATGAAACTGCCATGGAACTTGCGAAGGCGAAAAGTGCCTTTGCCAAAGAACAACAACTTTGGGAAGAACAACGCGAGCAGTTTGAAACCGCGATTCAAAACTTGAAGACAGAAAAGTTCGAGCTGCAACAAACTGTCGAAGAGATGCAAGCGACCATTGAAGAGCGTGATCAAAACATCACGTCTTTAAACGAAGAAATTGAAAAGATCTCCGCTTCGTTTGGCGAAGTGGAAGCTTCGGCGCATCAACAGAGCGATGTTCTCAAAAATTTAATGTCTGTTGCAGAAACAAAAATTATCGAAATGAAGCTGGCTTTAGATAAAAAGGCCTTGGAAGCCCAAGACTACTATAGCCACCTTCAACAGGCGTTAACTCAGTTGGGTGTCCTTAAACAGGAAAATGCCGCTTTGAAAGAATATGTAGCTAAACTGAACTACTACCATCAACAAGCTCAGCAAGCACAAATGGCGGTGGCTCAGATGGCTCAGGTCGCGGCCGTGCAGGTACAGACTTCGCAGTCGCAGCCAGCCTCGGCTCAGAATCCGCAAGCGCTTCCACCTTCTGCTCGAAATTAAATAAAAAAAGGCTCCTTTCGAGGAGCCTTTTTTATTTCCTATACTGCCAGTTATTCGCTCTATTTTTCGGGTAGATTCGGATAAGCCCGTCGCTCTAAAACTTCCGTCGCGACATGACCAGTGACACGGAAATAAGGGATGTTGGTTTTCACATCACCCAAACCCAGTTTTTTGAAGGGGTTGTTACTATCAATCCAACTGTAGTAACCCGTGAAGAAATCAAATCTTCCACGTCCAATAATGCCGCGACCTTTATCGCGAATCACAAAATATCCGTCGTGTTTGCTGCCATCCGGGAGCTGCAAGCCCACCACGGCCGGCACATAAATCACCTCACCGGGTTTGTAGATGCTAAGATCTGCCGCCAAGGTATAGAAAGGATCCAGACACGAGCTATTGACTCCGTAACCGTAACGACATCCGTCCTCTTCGATTTCAAAAAAGCGTTCCTGATCACCAAAACGACCGATGATATTGAACGTGTGAGTTTTTCCTTTTTGAATCACAGCACAAGACCCCTGCAACGAACAGGCGGACCAAGTTTTAGGGCAGACTTTTAAAAGAACCTTTCCGCCCGCGCCATGCAGATCTTTCTTGGCGTCCGCCGCACAGCCGTTTTTATCTTCGTTGACCACGACAAAATAATACACGGTGGGCTTCAGAACTCCGGGCCCATTTAAAACAGGCTTCACTTCAGGTTTAGATGTTTCAGGCTTGGCTTGTTCAACTTTTGTTTCAGTCTTAGTTTCTGACTTATTAACTGTCCCAGGCGTGCTGACCGTCGCGGGTCCTACGGGTAAAGTCGTAGAGGGTGATTGCTCCATCACCACTTCCTCGGACTCTTCATTCGCATACAGCTCTTGAAGTGGCTTTTCAAATTGGCGGGAAGTTTCTTCCCATGCTCCTGTCGGCTGCTCGATATTGGCTTCCATATTGCCACAACCCACCAGGCCCACCGCTAAGCCTAGAAAAATGAAATGTTTTAAGATTCTATTCTGCATATTCATACAGTAGCCCCTTACGTCCGGGCCCAGAATACCAAGACTTTTCGCCCCGCGAGCCAGAAAACACCCCTGGTGAAAAGATGAAAATCACGGTGACAAAGAAGGGCTCTCCACCTTCGCAGAGGCCACCGTTGTATAAACCCTTGATGTTTGATAGCTTTTCCTAATGACTTCAGACAGCTTTCTTTCCATCGATTTTGGTACCAGTAATTCTTTGGTCGGCGCCTTTCATAACGGCCAAAGATATGAGGCTCTCCCTTTAGATCCTAAAGCGCAAGATCCTACAATGATGAGAACTCTTCTTTACTTTCCACATCCGGATCTTTGTTATTACGGAACTGAAGCGATTGAGCAGTACATCGAACAAGACATGGAAGGACGCCTCTTTCGTTCCTTCAAGTCACACTTGCCGAATCAAAACTATTTGGGGACCGTCCTGAATAATCGCATCCTCACCTTAGAAAGCTTAATCGGGGTGTTTCTTCTCGAATTGAAAAAAAGAGCTGAAAAAATATTAGACACTCCGATTGAAAAAGCGGTGATCGGTCGCCCCGCCCGCTATTCCATGGACCCGGTGGCCGACGGATTTGCTTTGCATCGCATGGGCAAGGCCGCCGCTTTTGCCGGCTTTAAGGAAGTACAGTTTGTTCCGGAACCCTTGGCGGCCGCCTTTGATTACCGCCGTCAGCTAAGCAGTGAAAAAATAGTTTTAATCGGCGACTTCGGCGGAGGAACCTCTGACTTCACTTTGATCAAACTGCGACCCGAAGGATTTGCCAAAGAAGACGTCCTGGCAATTGACGGTTGCCCCTTGGCCGGAGACGCCTTGGACAGTGTTTTCATGAGCCACCGATTGAATGAATACTTCGGAGCAAAGTCCCGCTATCGCCTGCCCATGGGAAGCAATGTCTTAACAATGCCTCCAGCCGTTTCCCAGCGTTTGAATCACCCTGCTCACATCGTGCATCTTAAAGAAAAAGAGACTTACGAATTCATTCGCGAAGTTAAAAAGTGTTCGTTAACCCAAAAAGATGCCGACGCGGTGGAAAGACTTTTCATTCTGATTGAAGATCAGCAAATCTTTCCTTTCTTCGAAAATATCGAAAAAACAAAAAGAGCACTTTCTGCAAGTGAAACGACTGATTTTATCTACGATTATCCGGGCCTCGAAATGAAAGAAACTTTTAGCGTTCAGCAGTTTATTGATTGGGCCACTGCGACAAAAGAAAAGATCTTTTCCGCTTTGGACGAGTGCTTAAAAAATGCAGGGGTAAGTTCCCAACAAGTGGATCTGGTCTGTTTGACCGGAGGAACTGCCAAAGTCCCTTTCATTCAAAAGGAATTAGAAACTCGCTTCGGCAAAGAGCGCTTGCAGACCCAGGCGCACTTCCATTCGGTCTTATCGGGACTGACGGAATCTGCAGGCTTCTGGGCCCAAGGACAAAAGGTCACTTAAACGTAATGCACGTACATTTTTAAATAAAACCCTTCAGGAAACTGCATCAGCGTAGGATGATCTGCCGCGTGTCCACCACGCAAAACACTGCGCACCTCGGAAGAATTTCTTAAAGAAGCCTTACGAATGGCATCGCGGAATTCTTCTTCTTCCAGAAGACCAGAACAAGAACAGGAAGCGACAAAACCATTTCGTTTCACCAACCGGAAGGCATGGGTGTTCATCTTCAAGTAAGCATGCTTGCCGATAGGAATATCTTTTTTTGATTTTATAAATGCGGGTGGATCCGCGATCACGATGTCATAATGAGCACTGGGCAAATTGGCTAATCCTTCAGAGACATCCATCTCATGAACAATCACTTCCGCACCTTCACGTTCTGCATTCTTTTTAGCAAAAGCCAAGGCCGTTTTTGAAACATCCACCAAAGAAACTTCCACTTCAAAACCCAAGGCCTTCAAGCCTCGAGTGATTTGCGTCGACCAATGACCGACATAGCAGCACAGGTCCAAGACTCGTAATTTACGACGAGGTTCTGTTTTAGCCCAATTCTTAAAAAGATTTACTGCCAAGTGAATGTTATGAGTTTGATCCAGAAAGAAACCGGTTTTTTGGCCTTCTTTAAGATCACAGCTCATGGCGACGACGCCCTCATCAGCCGCCGCATTCAAAAGAATTTCGACGTCGGTTAAATCAAACTCTGGAAGATCTTTAACTACTCGCGGATCTTCGACAGCCAACCCTTCCAATTTACGAATCCCCACGTCATTGCGAAGGACCACAGCCGTTTCATTCCAGGTGAAAGAAGACAGTCCCTGTTCATGAGCCTTTTGCGCCAAGCCTTTGAAAAACTCATCCACGTTCTTAAGCGCTTCATTCATACCCGCCGTCACCAGCTGTGCTACAAAGACCTGGGCCTTTTTGCCTTTTTGCTCGATCACGTAATAATCCAAGACCAGTCCCGGAATATAATCGGATTCACCGAAAGCCAAGCGAAAGCTGCCGCGAAATCCCGCGGCCTTACGAACTTTCCACGAAGTCAAAACTTTGCTTTGAAGAAACTCAAGACTGGTGGGTTCTGTTTCCTGGCTATTGAAACTGAGCGCCCGAAATGCAATCAAGGAATGGGGGTTGCCATAGCCTCGAGCTAAGAACTGCCCTTTGGCATCTTGCAACTCAACCGGAGTTCCGGGCAGCAAACCTTTGGGACTTGCGGAAAGCTCATTAGAAAACACCCACGGGTGGCCGCTTCGAATACGTTTATCTGCTCCAGGGCGAAGTCTCCATACTGTCGTCATTAACTACTCACCTTCAACGGCAAAGACCAGAAGTTCAGTCACTTCTTTCTTTGAAAAATTATTGTCTACCATTACCAGAAGACTGCGCCTTCCGTCTGCTAATTTCGGTCCCCAGGCCAAAGCTTCGAAATTTTCTACACTCTTGTCGGTTCTTTCTTTTGTGAGGTCCGTTTCAAAATCAAGCAGCAGGGTTTTGGTCGCTCCCGTGTATTTTCCATCACTTAGCTTAAAGAGCTTTGCAACATCCGTGGCTTTAGATACATCCGCAAGATAAAGTCGGACGGACTTGGCTAAAAGCTCTTTTGAAGAAACCCGTACTCCTCGTTCCAACACCAGTAGTTGGGTCTCTGACAGAGCCAAAATCTCAGAAACTCCTCTAAAAACTTCCGAGCCCTTTTTTGAGCTGCTTAAAGCGTCCACCTGATAGGCAAACTCGGCCCTCGCTTTATAACCCCCGCCTTCCGAGCTTTCGTATTTAATAATACGAATCCAAGCGCCCTCGGCATCATTTGAGGGACTGTCCTGCAAAAGAGGACCTTCGTTCGCGACAAAAAGGTACTTACCTTCGGCAAAAGAGGTCAGACCTTCAAAGGCCATATTGTTCTGAATTCCCTTTTTCTGTTGCCCCAGGGGCTCTGGCAGATATTTATCCGGAACGACGATGTCGCTTTTCCAAACGCCTTCCCTAGAAATTCGAAAAAGTCGCGGTCTTTGCCGAGGCTTTGTATTATTATTGCCCTCGGAAGATACAATGAATTCGCCGTCGGTAAGTCGAACAAGGCCCTCCGCATCGAGCGAGATCTCTTTGTCGTCTTCTTTGGGAATTCCTTTTAAAAAGTGCACGGCCTTCGGCTTCAGGGACACTGTTTTTTTATTCACAAATAAATCGAACTCATAAAAACGAGGCTCGCCGAAACGACCTCGATCATCAGAAAGTGCAAAAAGGATATTATTTGCCCATGCGATCCCGGAAAAACCGCCAAGAGTCGTCTTTTGAAACTGAGTTCCTGATTTTAGGGATGTCTCGCCAACATATTGCAAACGTAAAGCCTGCGCCTGAAATCCTAAAAATAAACTTAGGAAAATCCCGCAGGCTCTGACCATTAGCTTCTCCAGCGAAGTTCGGTTTCTTTCACGGGATGAGTGAAGTCCCGTTTTTGTTCCAAATGATCATGATATTCCGTCTTCAAAGCGTAATACCATTTCGCCTGAGTGTCGGCGTCCTTGATGAGCATCAAGCTGGGATCGTATTTCAAACCCTCTTGCTGCTTGGTCACCGCATCCATGTCTTGCCCCAGAAAGGTTTTTGAAAACTGATGAATGGCCGGTTTCAAAAGCGACAACCAAGGCATATCCCAATAGGCCAACTGCGTGACGCGAGTATTTTTCTCATCCACTGGGGTCAAAGCCGTATAGGAATAAAAATTACGAGGTCCGACTTCAATGTGCTCCACACGCACGCAAGGCAGAGTGAAAGTGATCTCGGTGGTCGGAGCTCCTCCTAAAAGTTTATAAGCTTTGGAGTTTTTCGAAGGTTGATGACGAACCATTTGAAAACCATACTTCACCGGAGCAAATTTTTTGCGCTTTTCAAGCATGGTCTTTTCCGAACGCCAAAACCAGCTTTTGTGCACGTAAGGGCCGTGAGCCGGGTCCATCAACCCAATGACCGCGTGGTCGACGTGACAAGGAAAGTTCACGACATAAGTCAGCTTCGGCTTCACATCGTTGCCAAAAGCTTTCATGACCGGAACTTCGGGAGCTTTTGTCATGTCATAGTCTTTGTCGCCAATGAAAATCCAGATCAGCCCTTGAGCCTCATGCACGGGGTAAGAACGCACTTTGATTTTATTCGGGTTCAAATCCTGACCAGGGCACAAAGAAGGAATTTCCGTGCACATCCCTGAGCCGTCAAATTTCCAACCGTGATAAGGACACTCGATGGTATCTTCAACCACTCGTCCGAAACTAAGAGGGATGCCTCGATGAGGACAGATATCTCGCACGGCCGATACTTTGCCCTTTGAATCCCGGAAAAAGACGATGGGTTCGTTCATAATTTTACGTGCCTGGTGCTTCCCCACAGCCAACTCACTGCTAGGTAACCCCACGTACCAAACATTCTGCAAAAAACCAGTATACATTTCGTTCCTTTTTTAGAGACCCGCGCGCTTTTCCGCAAGAAGACAAGTATTCTGAAGCAGAGTCGCAATGGTCATAGGTCCCACACCACCTGGCACAGGAGTGACTGCTTGGACCCAGCCCTCAAGCTCTTCCGTGCGAACATCGCCGCACAACTTTCCATTCGGGCCATCATGGTGCATTCCCACATCAATGACAATAGCATCTTTTTTAAAATCATTTCGACCCAAGAAACGGGCCTTTCCCGCAGCGACGACGACCAAATCAGCCTCACGCACCACCGAAGATAGATCATTGGTCTTCGAGTGACATAGAGTCACGGTCGCATTGGCTTCAGTCAAAAGATGCGCCATCGGTTTACCGACAATGTTACTGCGCCCCACCACCACCGCCCGTCGTCCTTCGACAGAAATTCCGTAGTGCTTAAGAATGGTCATCACGCCTTCCGGAGTGCAGGGTTTGACGAAAGGTTTTCCGGCAAAGAAATAACCCAAAGAAGCATAAGTCAATCCATCGGCATCCTTGTCAGGCGCAACCAATTTCAAAACTTCATCGGCACTCAAATGCGCCGGAAGTGGAAATTGCACTAAGATTCCGTCGACCGAAGAATCGGTGTTTAAAGCCGCGATTTGTTTATTGAGTTCTTGTTGCGTGGTCTTCGTCGGCATGGCAATAATTTGCGAGGTCATACCCACAGATTCACAAGCTTTTTTCTTATTTCTGACATAGATATGGCTGGCAGCATCGTCACCGACAATGACAACCGACAGATGAGGAGTCCGGCCCACTTTTTTCGCAAATTCTGCAACTCGCAGAGCCAGGGTTGAACGCACTTCTTTGGCGACATCTTTACCATTCAAAATGAGCACCCGCACCTCCCATTTGCCATCTCACTGTCCGATATTTGTTAAAGAAATTCAATGGTTTAATAAAATCCTAACAAAGACACCGCGCACCCAACGAAGAGACCTCCCTGGGCCTAAGAAGACCTCTTTCCCGGGCAAAAACAGGCTTTTTTCTTGCGTCAAAGGCGCAAAATAAGGTACAAACCCTTTAAAACATTAGGGGATTTAGAATGGCTGATAAAGTTAAGCTTTCAAAAGATGGTAGCTCCATTGATTTCGTTCAATCGGACAGCTTACCAACGTCATTAAAAAAGTTCCGCCAAAGTCCCGAAATCGAAGGTTTCTACCGCTTTATTTTTGAAAATGACCTGCAAAAAGAGGCCTACGACATTCTAGATCGTATTATCATCCAGCGTAAGGCCAAGAAAGCCGACGCCAAAAAAGAAGCGCAGGCCGAAAAAGCGGCAGCAAAAAAAGAAGCTTCCTCCGCCAAAGGCAAAAAGAAGTAAAAAAAAGTCCGGACCTCCGGACTTTTTTATTTTCGCCATCTCTCTTCTCCCATTTCCCGCTCTCCTGACCAGCACCAAGTTTGCTATCCGCCTCTCTCATGGAGGCACTATGAATACGAACGTCTTAAAAAATAAAAAGGGTCAGGGGCTTATCGAATATCTTATCATTGTGGCGATTGTTGCGGTCGGAAGTATGGCCGTTATCAAAGTGGTCGGCGCCAATGTGGGTGTGCGTTTCGCCAATATCGCCAATGTGCTAGGCGGGAAAGCTGCAGGCACCAACGTGCAAGTTCAAGAAGTCACAGAGTCGATGACTAAAAAGAAGGATTTTAGCAACTTCTTTGATGGCGCTACAAATCAACAATCCAAATCCAAAAGCTCTCTATGAGACTGACAAACCATCTCGGCCAAGGGGTTGTGGAAGCTGTGCTATCCCTGCCTCTTCTTTTTTTAACGGGTTCAGCGCTAACAGCTCTGCTTTATCGAGGGGTTGTATTTTACTATACCGACTACCAGCTGCATGAAGCCCTGCTTTGCACTCAACATGAACCCATCGCAACCTGCAAGGCCGAGCTGAATTCCCGAATGAAGACTCTGCTTATAACTAAACCTTCCTATGACATCTCCTTGCAGAAGCACTCGCGCGGAAGTGAAGGAAAGGTCTTTATAGCGTTGAATCCGGAACTTTCCATACAAAAACAACTAAAGACTTCGTTATGAAAAATCAAAAAGGTTTCGCTCTGATTCTTATGTTGGCGTGTTTACCAGTCGTCGTTAGCGGCTTTCTATTTTTAAGTGCCGTCTTTGGTTTCATGCAGAGTGATTTAGCGATGAAATATCAATGTCGTGTCCAAGGTCAAACCGGCCAGCGAGCTGTCGCGCCTTATCTACAAAAACTTCTGGCACTGAATAGCACCGCAAAAAAGCTGAAAATAGAAGAGCTCAAGGCCTATGCACAATTGGCCTCTTTTAATCCTTTTCTTGTCGCGGCCGCCAAGGCTCGCCTTTTAAAGGTGCGAATTCAAAAAGAACAACTGGACATAAAACAAAAGCAACTCATCAACCAAGCTAATATAGTTTTGAGAGACGCCTTTACAAAAACACGCAAAGAACTTCTCAAAACACAATCATCTCTCAGCAACCTTTTGTTCAAAGTCTCGCATTTTTCACTTCAGGGACAGGTTCCCCTCTTGGCGGTTCGTCCGGACTATCCGGATACAGCTCCGACTTATAGCCCTGATTTTGAGTTTGCAGAAAAACAATCCTTGGCGCACGAATGGCAGTATACGCTGTCTGTCCGACGGCCATTTTCTCAATTTCTTTCAGGTGAATTTCAATTTCACAAAGCCTGCGCCGTATCTTTAGCAGAGGAGAACTCCCAATGGGTGCCAAAAATAATAAGGGGCAAATTTTCGTTGAAGTCAGTGTGGTGATTTTTTTCGTTCTTCTTGTCGTGTTTGCCGCGATAACACAGCTCTCAGAACTTAAACCTTCTTACCGCAAAAACCAACTCACTCAGGAAAGGTCGAGCTATGAAACAAAAACTGCAAATTTTCGCAAAAAATAATTTTCTTGTTTTGGCATTCGTCGTTTTGGGTCTTATTTCGTATTTCGCCACTGCGTCCACGCCAGAACCCAAAGACAGTTTTATACCGGCACCGAAGTCGGTCGACACCTTTATTCCTCGGGGCTTTTCCTTAGTGCCTATCGAAATTGCCAATGCCGAGTCTTTGGCCTCTTTAATTGGCGATGTCGGCGGCGTGGTGGACCTGTACTTAGCCTCTTCCGAACGGCAAAAAGGGGGACTCCGTGTAGGAAGCAAATTGAAACTATTGCGCGCTCCTTTGAACCCCCAACAATATGCGGTGCTCATTCGCGATAGTGAAAGCCCCCGTTTACTAAGTTATGCCGGTCCTTTTATTGCGGTTGTTCAGAACCCGGAAGAAACCGGTGCGCAACTTACGTCCTCAGGTCCCGCAAAGATTCGTGTTGAATATCAAAACTAGGAGAAACAAATGAAAAAGATCTTCCTCATCGCATTTTTTCTTCCCGCTATCTCTTCGGGCCAGAACATTGTTTTACAGTCCCCGTCGGCAAATCCGGTAGAATATGAAAATTCAATAGACCGAAATCCCGACACGCAATCCTGGATTCATTATCTTGAAAAATCGCTGCAATCCAATTCATCGCAGGAAGATCGTTTTTTGAAACTGGGCGACGACTTTCCTGAACACACTGATCGCGTCCTTATTTCCCTAAAGGAACTGCAGCAACAAGCCCCAATGACTCTGATCAGTCTGCGCTTTGCCCGAGATCTTAGCGAAAAGGCGTTGGCACAAAATCTTTCCCCCGCCGACAAAAAAGAGTTTCAACATTTATACTGTAAAGGTGTTGTCTTGCTTAATGAAGGTCCCGCACGATTCCCCTGCTCGACGGAATACATTTCATTGGCTAAATTGGCGAAGAAATATTCTTTTCATAAGGTCGTTTTGATCGAATCTGTTCCAGTTCCACTTAATGAAAAGTCAGCCCTGGAACTATCGCCGCAGACCGCTTATCACTGGACATTGGCATCGAACTCACACACGCCGGTGCGTTTTTATGGAACGTATAATCAGTTGATGAATCAACATTTTGTCAGCGAACCCGCCGTTGAAGGATCTTGTGGTCAGTTTAGCCATCGCCTTGACGATTTTGACATTCTTCATCGGGCTTCGGTATTTTTCGATACATCCTGCATGCAAAGACTGAAGCAAGATGAAATAAAAAAGTCCTGGGTCACGGAAAAAAAGACCTGGTTGTACATAGCCGGGGCCATGGCATTGGGAGGCCTTGTCTATTCTCTAAAAGACAAGGAAGTCACCGTGAACACGTTACTCAAGTAACAGTGACTTCCCGTTAAAGTTAATTTCTTGAACCACGCCCTCTTCAATAACTGTAAAACTATTGGCAAATGTGGCGTCTGGATGAGAGTGTGCCAGTGCAAGGTCCCCAGTAAACTTTCGGATTTTGGCGTGGACACTTTCATCTAGCGCCACCTTATTTCTCCAAAAAGAGGGCGGCTCTACCGGACTGTCACAGCCAAAGGAAATCGGAATTTGTGCGACTTTCAGGGCTTCCCAAGGAAAGACGTATTTATATAAATCCCCTAATTTTTGTTCCAACCACACTTTGTCGCTCAACCAGTGGCAGGGTTGCATATGACAACGTACATGCAAAGGTTTCATCATCTGAATTGTCTCGGGTCTCAGCATCTGCGCGTGTTCAAGATTCAATCGTCCCACGAATCCTTGCGCGGAAATCTTGCGGGCACTTTGAACAATTTGATGAGCGGCCTCATCTCCAATGGTGTGCACGGAAAATTCAAGTCCTGCTTGCCAGGTGCGCATCATGATCTCTTCAACTTGTTCCAAAGGCCACAACGTACGACCGCGAGGCCCCTCCGCTTTTCCGTTATAAGGTTTTGAAAGAAAGGCCGTCTCCGAACCCAAAGAACCGTCATAGAAAAGTTTGATTCCCTTCATACGCAACAAAGGTGTTTCGCTTTTCTTCGCGCGCTGGCAAAAATCCAGCATGCCCTCGAAATCGTCCATTTCATGGGTGGTGACGTTTTCTTCAATTGCCAAAGTCAGTTCATTTTTTTCTGACATCTCGACCAAAAGATTCCATAAAGATGGAGTGCATGACATGTCACGGACGTGTGTAAAGCCTGCTTTATTATAGGTACGACACGCCGAAAACACGTGACGACGTTGTTGATCTTTGGTGAATTCGGGAAGCTTATCCCATGCTTGCAGATGCTCTTTTTCCAGCAACAGCCCCGTGTCCGATGTCATACCCAATAATTGCAACGCCCTGGTGTTTACCCAGGAACGATGACCATCCATTCGAGGAAAGAAAACGGGGCGATCCGGGAAATACTTATCTAAAATACTTTTGTGAGGAACTTCAGGCCAATCCGTTTCATTCCAGCCAAAACCCACGATCCAATCGCTGCGATAATAGGCCGGATTTTTAAGATCGATCAACGCAAGATCGTCGGCCTTCTTCATGAAGCCAAGATGCAGACCCGCAGAAAACTCTCCGGTTGCAAGGAAGTGAGTGTGACTGTCGTAAAGACGCGGGATCTTAAAAAGCATAAGGCCCTCTGTTTTATCAGAGGGCCTCGTTTTTTTTAACTAAATTATTTGAATTATCGAGCTGAAGGAATTGGTGCTGACACTCCTCCCGAAGGAAGCGTGCCTGGAATTGTCGACATTCCGCCGGTCGCTGAACCTGGAAGCGGGGTTAAGATGCCGTTTCCGACGCCAGTCCCAATAGTTCCAACTCCTGTGCCGACACCGATAGAGCCACCAATGTAGCCACCGCCGCCGTAAGAAACTTGCTGGATTCTATACAACAATCCATAAAGCTCTTGCTGAAGGCTCGCCACAACTTGCTGTCTTTGCATTTGTTGCTGCATGTATTGTTGCTGTTGTTGCATGTACATTTGGTATTGTTGCATTTGCATTTGCATCATTTGTTGCTGCATTTGCAAACCACCAAGACCGCCAGCCATTCCACCCATCGGCATGCCCATCATGCCGCCAGCCATTCCGCCCATTGGCATACCCATCATACCACCAAGACCACCGCCGAGCATTCCACCCATTGGCATTCCCATCATACCACCGGCCATTCCGCCCATCGGCATACCCATCATGCCGCCCATCGGATAACCCATCATACCGCCAAGACCGCCACCGAGCATTCCACCCATTGGCATTCCCATCATACCGCCAGCCATTCCGCCCATCGGCATACCCATCATGCCGCCCATCGGATAACCCATCATGCCGCCAAGACCGCCGCCGAGCATTCCGCCCATCGGCATGCCCATCATACCGCCAGCCATTCCGCCCATCGGCATACCCATCATACCACCGGCCATTCCGCCCATCGGCATACCCATCATACCGCCGATGCCGCCGCCGAGCATTCCACCCATTGGCATTCCCATCATGCCACCCATCATTGGGTAACCCATCGCTCCAGGATATGGTCCACCCATACCCCAAGGACCGGCCATACCCCAAGGGCCCATGCCAGGCATATAAATTCCACCACCAAGACCACCGCCCATGCCGGCCATAGCATAAGGGTTGCCCCACATGCCGCCACCGTTCATGCCACCGTAAGGTCCCATCATACCGTAAGCGCCACCGTTCATACCTGCGCAACCGAAACCACCGGCACCAATGCCGCCACCGATTGCACCGTAAATACCGCTCCCACCACCGATCATTTGACCGACACCTTGAGCAAGGAAAGGAAAGCCGTAGCCCCACGCAGGATAAGGTTGAGTCGGCCAACCGATATTCGAGTTGGCATCTGCAACCATTTTATTAGTTTGATAGCCCATGTAAGTTGCTGCTAAACCAAGACCGATGTTACCGATCACAGAACCCCAATCTGTCTGAGGTTTCTGATAAGAGTAACCGTTTCCTTGCATGATACAGTCTGTACAGATGCCACCTTCAAGTTGCTCACGCTGACGCTCACGTTGTTCATCAGCATAATTCTGTTTTGCATCTTGAATGTCTTCTTTAGAACGAGAGATCAAGTTTTCCAATGCTTCGATTTCGCGTTGAATTTTGTTGGATTGGCTATAAGCCTTGCGGTAGTCAGCAAGACCTTTCGTACAATCCTGAGCCGTTGCACGACCCTTTTCAGGTTGACGTGCGCGAGCCATATTACAAACGGCACCGGAAACGGAGCCTGCTTTATTCGGATCACACAAAACTTTCCACTCATTGATTTGGAACGCGCGAATTTGCACAGATCCCGCAATGTCACCATTTGCGATCGGAGTTACCGGAACACCGCCTTGATCACCTGCTGCTTCGGCCTCTTCAGGAGCTGCGCCGATACCTTTATAAGACTGACATGTTCTGTTGTTTTCGATGTGTTCAAACATGAATTCGGTGAAGTCTTCTGAAACAACCTGCTCGACATCGCGGCGAGAACGTTCCATGGACTTTTCGAGCCTTTTCTTTTCAGATTTTTTCGAGCGAAGTTGAGCTTGTGCTTCTTTTATCGCGGCCTGCGCCTCTTTGATTTCATCAAGGTAGCTTGAAGAACCAGCTGCAGCGGAGTAGTTGTAAGGGCATGATTGCATACCACCATACATTCCCGTCCCCCACATTTGAGCTTGAGCACCAACTGCAAAGCTCATCACGAATGTGAAAGGAGCTGCAATGCGCATCCAAAATTTCATACACGATCTCCTGAAAAGGATAAAAACACTTCTACCGTTTCACTCATCGTCAGGGAACAACGCAGACTTGACTCATTTCTGAGCAAAAATGTTGAAAGAGTGTGAAACTAGACTCCTGTCTAGGTGAAAAAACAGCTGGGAGACAGCAGGGCTTCTCTCTCTTTCTCGTTATCATCCGTGACAACATCAGGGCCTTGTGCAAATTCCTTTGCACTGCCCTTTTTCAAATCCTACACTAGGTTTCATGATGAAGCACACAATTCTTTGTGTAGATGATGAAATAGATAACGTAGATGCCTTGGAACGGTTGTTTCGAAAGAAATTTACCGTACTAAAGGCTACCTCAGGTAAAGAGGCTCTTGCTGTTCTAGACGAACATCCAGGCCCCGTGTCGTTGATCATCACAGATCAACGAATGCCAGAGATGACCGGAGTTGAATTTTTAGAGAGAACTCTGGAATCTCATCCTGAGACAATTCGTATTCTTCTGACCGGTTATACGGACCTTGAGTCCGTTATCATGGCTGTGAATAAGGGACAAATCTTTCGCTATCTAACCAAACCCTGGGACCCCGTCGATCTTACCAACACCGTGGATCACGCCATTGAAAGATTTGCCATAGGTCAGGAGTTAAAACAAAAAAATGCCGAGCTGGCCAAAGCATTGGAAGACTTAAAGAGTCTCGATGTCGCTAAATCCAACTTCATGATTCTGATTAATCACGAATTGAAGACGCCCCTGACATCTATATTAAGTTTTTCTTCATTGCTGGCAGAGTCCAATCTAGCGGATGAAGACAAATTGATGGTCAATCGGATCAATAAAAGCGCCGAACGTTTGAAAACCTTGGTGGAAGATGTGCTTCTGGTCGTGCGCGCGGAAACTAATCAGTTGAAGATTGATATGCAGAGTATCGCTTTCACTCAATTCGATGAAAGTCTTTCCAAAGAAGTGACAGATCTTCTGCAAAAGAAGCAACAAAAGTTGGTTTCCAAACTTGAGGCCGTCACGGTGAATGCCGATGCCCGCCTTATTAAACAAGTGATGTTAAGACTGATTCACAATGCAGCAAAGTTCGGCGAGGAAGGCAGCGAAATTCACGTTGAATCCATTCGCAACGGGCCAAACCTACGCTTTCTGGTTCACAATAAAGGTCCACATCTTCCCCTTTCGGTTATCGACAAGATCACCAAACCTTTTTATATTGACGAAGATGTTATGCACCACTCGACAGGCACAGGCTTGGGGCTGACGATCTGTCAATCGATCCTGAAGTCGCATAATTCTCAGTTGCAGTTTAAAAACACCAACCAGGGTGTGATGGTCTTCTTCGAACTCGCCCTCGGCTAAGACGTCCGGCCACCGCCTCTGGGTAGTCTTTTAAGAGGCGTGTCGTCCGTCCCTTTTCATGCTTTGAATCCAGAGCATGAAAACACTTTTAATTCTAGTCGTGACATTTTTCTTTTCAGTAGCAGGCGCCAAAGAAAAAGAACTTACACTGTCTTTGGGCGAAACTCACAAAATTCCTTTGCAAGGACACTCTTCAGTCTGGATTCAAGATCGAGAGATTCTAAAAGCCGAAGGTCAGGGGGCTTCACTTACATTGCGTGGAACTCGCGAAGGTCACACTCTTCTAAGAGTGGGCTCCGCCGTGTACCGGGTGCAAGTTCTTCATCCGACGAAAACCGATTCTTTGGCGTTGTTGCAACAAGAACTCCAAAGTGTCGTCGGCCTTTCCGTTTTGGTTTCAGAGGGGGATCTGCATATTGTTGGCAGCCTGTACAGATTTGCGGATTGGCATAAGTTAGCTGCCTTCAGCCGCGATCGTTCTTTGGGTTATAAAATGCGCGCCCAGTTTTCCGACGAACTCAAAGCAGCGGCACAAAGTCACTTTCGCACTGTTTTGGCGGAAGCAAAACTTCCTCCGCAAACCCTGATCTTTTCGCAAGGAATTGAAGTGCGGATTAGTTCTTCCGAAGACGTTTTAAAAAAATATGTGCAGCTTTTGGGGCCTTATGGCATTCACGTCCTGCGTGATGAAAACAGTCTGGAAGTCGCCCCCACGGTGAAAGTGCAAATCACGGTGGCTGAAATCCGACGAGCCCAGGGAATGAAATATGGTCTGCAATGGCCCTCGTCTTACGCTGCGAACCTGCTGCCTTCGGGAACCTGGGAAGTCGAAGCCGGACTGCCCTTTAATATTCAAGCCTTAGAGGAAAACGGCGATGGACGAATTTTAGCCAGTCCCAACATCCTTTGCCGCAGTGGCAAAGAAGCCGAGTTTCTGGCGGGAGGAGAATTTCCCATTCGCATTATGAGCTACAAAGCCTCGGAGGTGGTCTGGAAAAGATATGGAATTTTATTGCGGGTGAAACCCAAAGCGGATTCTTCGGGACGCATCAGTCTTTCTATCGAAACCGAAGTGACAACTTTGGATAAAGCCAACGGCACAGGAGATATTCCTGGAGTCTTAACTAACCGGGTCTCTAGTCATTTTGATTTAACCCGTCCTCAAACGATCGCACTTTCCGGGCTTTTGAAAAACGAGGAAGGGACTTCTTCTTCGGGACTGCCCCTATTTTCGCGCCTGCCAGTTCTGGGAGCTCTTTTTTCCAGCAAAGATTTTCGCGAAAACCGCTCTGAACTTGTGATCTTTGTCCGCCCGACAATTTTAAAAGACGGCGAAGATGGCACAGGTCAGGAGCATCTACAAACTCAAGGAGTTGAAAAATGAAAATAGTGGCAAAAGCGGTTTACGATAGCATCCAGCATGAAATCCATCAAATTCCTTTAAATGAGTTTTTACTTTCACCAGACGAAGCACAATCATTGCGCTCCAAAAAGATTGAGCAGATCGTTCAGAAGAATCTTGCCAATCAAACCGAAGAAATTCAAAGACGCGTCCTCGCAGAAATTAATACGTGGGGGCCTTTGACGGAACTTCTTCAAGATGAAAGCATCACAGAAATTATCGTCAACGGACCGCAGGCCATTTGGTTAGAGCGTGCCGGACGGCTTTTCAAACATCCCGATTCGTTCTTTTCGGAATTGAGTTTTCGCAACTGCATCGATCGTCTTTCTCACGAGTCCAACACGCATATTACGAAGGAGTTTCCCAGCGCCGATGGTTCGTTTCAAGATTTTCGCCTCAGCCTAATTGGCAGTGACATCACCCATTCGTCCGTTCACTTGACCTTGCGGCGGCACCCCAAGAATCCGTGGACATTCCTGAAGCTTGCAGAAAGTGGCTGGTGCCAAGAACGCGACTTGCGACTTTTTCAAGAACTCGTCGAAAAGAAAAAAACTTTTTAGTGGTCGGCTCAACTGGGAGCGGGAAAACCTCTGTTTTAAATTCTTTTTTGAACCTGCTGCCGGAAAATGAACGTGTGGTTATAATTGAAGACACGTCCGAGATACCTTTGCCCAATCATGCCAGCATGAAGTTGCTGACACGCGAAGATCCACAGAATGTTCTTCCGGCCATAGATCAAACACAACTGGTGAAGAGAGCCTTACGCCTGCGTCCTGATCGAATTGCCATGGGGGAAGTTCGCGGCGCCGAAGCCAAAGATTTTTTGATGGCCTTAGCAACAGGACACGCCGGAAGTTTCGGAACTTTGCATGCGCAGGACGCCGCTCAAGCGTTGATTCGTCTGGAAATGTTAATTCAAATGGGGGCTCCCCAATGGAGTCTTTCGGCCATCCGTCGCCTTATTCAAATGTCTTTAGACTATGTCATCGTTGTGGGACGTGAAACTTCGGGCCAGCGCCGATTTAAGGGCGCTTTTCGTTTGTGTTCACTTGAAGAGAGCGGCTTTCTTTTAGAGCCTTTCGACCTCTGAACCGGAAGATTCCTGAGGAAGCTCCGGTTGCAAATCATCGTCCCGCAGAATTTCATACGTCACCGCGGATTTAAATTCCTTTTTGCGAATCTGATAGTAGATAAACCCTGTCACAACCCCGAGGACGAAACCAATGAAATGCGCTCGGTAGCTGACCTGGGGTTCAAACGCAGTTGATGGCATGAACACCCCCAGCGCTACACCTGCGGCACGCAGACTTCTTTGCAGCCAGGTTCTTTGCTCGTCCAGCAAAAGATACAGGACAAGCCACATGCCTCCCATCCAGTAAACGACACCGGAAACACCGATCAGTGTGACCTCCGGGGAATAAGTCAAAACTGTCAGGGCATTTGTGATGCCTCCGAATAAGAACGCCAGAAACGGAAAGACAAACAGACCGAAGTACCCCGTCAAAAAATATCCGAAGACAAAAAAGAGTAAAGAGTTTGCGGCTAAGTGCCCTAAGTCGGCGTGAGCAAAGAGCGTGCTCCAAAGGCGCCAGAACTGATGTTGCGAAAACACAGATGCTTGCGAAGCACTCATCCAGGTTGTTGAATTAAGTATATTTTGCCAGTAAATGACACTGCCAACGATAAGTAA
Organism: Bdellovibrio sp. ArHS; assembly: GCF_000786105.1. Taxonomy (NCBI): domain Bacteria; kingdom Pseudomonadati; phylum Bdellovibrionota; class Bdellovibrionia; order Bdellovibrionales; family Pseudobdellovibrionaceae; genus Bdellovibrio; species Bdellovibrio sp. ArHS. The sequence continues at coordinate 72,819 of NZ_JTEV01000010.1, read as the reverse complement.
AAAGACGGACCAGGAAGCCGCAAACCAGGCGCGGCTAGAAGGCTTTCGTGTAAGCCAAGTCGAACGTATGACTGTCCAAGCACGTGCCGCTGGCTGCATGAAGCCTCCCGTTTCGTTACTTTGAGTTCGAAACGGGAGATGTCAAGATTTAGGCGATTTTATTGTCTGAGATCTCTTTTAAAGGAGTTGGCTCTTGTTGCGGACGCAATTCCTTTTCAACATAGAAAAGACCTTCGTTATCCGTGGTCTTACTCAAAGCCTCTTCCGACTTCGTCATATCCCCTTCACGTGCGACAGACTTTGGATTCTGGAAGAACTTTTGATTCAGATCCTCAATGACTTTCAACTTCTTTATTTCGCCGGGATTTTTGTAAACGGGAGAGGCCTCGGGTTCAGGAAGTTGCCCTGTCTGCTTCAGCTCTTCCATCTGCTTACTGAGTGTAAGCCGATCTCCGAGTGAGTTTTTACCCATGGGTCTACCAAGCGCCAAGGCCCCCGGTCGCGCCGGTTGCGCGACAGAAACATCGGCAACGCGGGTCCGTGGACTTGCTGGCAGAATTCCACTGATTTTTTCCATACCACACCTCCGTGTGTGTTGATTTTGAAGGCCATCCTTGGTCTTCAAGTTATGTATCGGAATAGAACGTTTAAACTTGAGACAAACGAGGGAAAACTGGCATTAGGTCCAGGAGAAAAAGCGCCAAGGACTGGCGGGATGACCGAGAAGTCTTTGGCAGATCTCTTTAACTTGAGGATCATCATGACCCGACCAGAAAGTCCGACCAATCAGAAAACTTTGCGAAAACTCCATCCAAGAATCGAAGCGCCCTTCGATAACGGGCGCTAGTTTTAATATTTCCGCCCAAGCCTCATTGTCCTCGAGATAACCGACCACGAAACACAGACGAACCAGATGGATATAGCGGGCGGCATCCCATCCTAGAATACCAGCCTCTTTTAAATATTTATTCGTGCGTTGAACCCAGGAGGCAAGCTTGGTGTAGTCCTCTTTGCTCATTTGCACTTCCTGCCCGACTTCGATATCAAAACAGAAAATTTGCTTAAACTTTTCTAACGACACGGCATCAATGCTGCCATCCGATGGCAGAGATGATTTAAGCACATTGAATTTCGTGCGATGCCCCTGTTGCCGAATGTTCTCAAGGTTTTTCAAAGCCGAGGCTTTGTCCGTCACACCCCAGAATTCTTCCAGAATGCCGATGCAATCCCCTTTGATCTCGGGGCCATAGTTCATATCCAATCGGAAAAAGTACTCGCCGATTTCATCCAAAACCTGATCTTTGATTTCAGATGACAGCTCTCTATCGTCCATCAGATCAGACCCAATAACTTGAAACACCTCATCAAGAACCTGATTTTCTTCAACAAAGACCGCGCCCAGACACATCAGCTTTCTTTCTAAATCTGTTTCTGGAAGTATACGGCGCATGAGGTCCTCTGTTTCTGTTTAGAATAAACGTCCCATATGATAAGGTGGAAATCAAGCAGGCACCCTCGCGGGCGGTCAGCGATGTGCTCGGACAGTCCTCGCGGACGCCCCTCCTTTGAAGTGGGCTGCTGCGGAACTCGACATCGCTGACCGCCCGCTCGCAACTTGGTAGATTCATGTTGGTTAGGCTTCGACAGGCTTTTGGGGTGATGGATATTTTTGGTTAGCCGTTACTTTGGAGATTTTGGTTTTATGATTAAGAAGATTTTGATGGGGTTGGCGGCGCTTTTCTTTATTTTGGTCGGTGGTTTGGTTTTGATTATGGGGTATGTTTTTAACAATCCTGAGTCGGTGCTGACGGCCTTTCATTCGGTGACTGATAAATTCATGCAAGGACAAAAGTATGAGGAGCCGGGGGAATTTTTTCTTCAAGGAATTTCGCAGTTAAATTTGCAGGCTCGTCGCGTGGATCTGGTGATTCGCACACATACGGGACCGACTTTGAAAGTGCTTTTGCATGGCAAGGTTCCGCGCTTTGAACCCGGACCTTTTATTGTGCAAATGACGGAACAAAATGCCTTGCGTGTGGACTTTCAAGAGCCCTTAGCCAGTAACTGGATTCAAATGAACGTCAATGGCGAAGAGTTCACTCAGGAATCGGACGCCAAGCTGACCGCCGATATTTATTTGCCTCAATCTTTTAAAGGGAAAATTTTTGTTAAGACCGAGGAAGGTAAAGTCACATTGCGTTTGCCGGAAGATCTTCTTTACGAAACGGATGTGCAGTCTGTCTCTGGAAAAATCACGAACACCTTAAAACAAAAAACCACTTCCGAGATTCTGCCTCAAGAAGTGGGTCATATAAAAATTCAAACTGAATCGGGCGAAATTGTCGTCGAGAACGACAATTAGCCTTTCTTCATTTCTTCCAAATTCTTTTCCGCAAGCGGGCTTAGGCGCACGCCGACTTCCGCCAATTGATCACGACTGACTTCGCTTGGGCACTCTGCCATCAGATCCGAAGCTTTGGCTGTTTTCGGGAACGCGATCACTTCACGAATCGCATCAGTTCCACAAAGAAGCATGACCAGACGATCCATACCCCAGGCGATACCGCCGTGTGGAGGTGCGCCATACTTCAAAGCATCCAACAAGAAGCCGAATTTTGCCTCTTGCTGTTCCTTATTCATGCCCAGCAGACGGAACATCGCCTGTTGCAATTCCGTACGATAGATACGAATACTGCCGCCACCCATTTCATAGCCGTTGCAGACAAGGTCATAAGCCTTCGCCAACATCTTTCCGTAAGAAGACTCATCACCATCAATCAAGGCCTGCATGTATTCGTCTTTGGGTGACGTGAACGGATGATGACGGGACACCCAACGCTTTTCATCGGGCGAGTACTCAAACGCCGGGAAGTCGATCACCCAAAGGAAATGATCTTTCGAAGTATCGATCAGATTCAATTCTTTTCCGAGGTGCAAACGTAGCGTCGACAACGCGGCACAAGCCGTATCAAAGTCATCAGCGACAACCAAAGCACAATCGCCAGGGTTGGCGCCAACAGTTTTGAAAATTTCCGCCAGCTTTTCAGGACTGAAGAATTTAGAAACTGGAGACGAATAAGATCCATCGGCTTCAGACTTGATCCACACCAAGCCCTTGGCGCCCGCGCGTTTTGCCATGTCTGTCAGTTTATCAAATTGCCCGCGCGAGTAGGTTCCGCCCTTAGGAACGGCAATACCACGCACGATTCCCCCACGCGCTATGACTTCATCAAAAACTTTGAAGCCAGATCCGGTCACCACTTTTTGCAGATCTTTGATTTCCATGCCAAAACGTGTGTCCGGCTTGTCGATTCCATAACGATCCATGGCTTCTTGATAAGACATGCGAGGAATATCACCGACATCAACACCCTTGATTTCTTTCCAAATCGTGCGCAAAAGTTTTTCGTTCAGTTGCATGATGTCTTCTTGATCGATGAAGGACATCTCCATATCGATTTGCGAGAACTCAGGCTGACGGTCCGCACGTAAATCCTCGTCGCGGAAGCAACGGGCAATCTGGAAGTAACGGTCATAACCAGAGACCATCAAAAGCTGCTTCAGAATTTGCGGCGACTGCGGCAAGGCATAGAAAGTGCCTTGGTTCACACGTGAAGGCACTAGATAATCGCGCGCGCCCTCAGGCGTAGACTTAAATAGAATCGGTGTTTCAATTTCAAGAAATCCATTATCTCCCAGGAAGCGACGGACCAATTGAGCGACCTTATGGCGTACCACCAGATGATTCGTCAAACGCGGCGAACGCAGATCCAGGTAACGATGCTTTAAGCGCAGTGTTTCATTCACATTAGGATCGTCCACTTGGAAAGGTGGAACTGCGGATTCATTCAGAATTTCACAGCGAAGCGCTTCAATTTCAATTTCGCCGGTTTTGATCTTGGAGTTTTTCATGCCTTCTGGCCGCGCCCGAACGACTCCCTCCAAAGCCAGAACAAACTCGCCACGAAGATTTTTTGCCGCTGCCGTTTCCGGTTTATTGGGATCCAGTACAACCTGAACGATTCCCTCACGGTCACGCAAATCGATAAACACCAGACTTCCGTGATCCCGGCGGACATCCACCCACCCCATCAGGACGACTTTTTGTCCAATTTGGGAAGGACCTAGACTGCCACAATAACTTGTTCGCTTAAGCTCTTTTACAAACTTCATAGATGTACCTTTTTCGACGGAAGGATTTCGTGACGATGCACTGGGGCTTAGATTTGCATATTGTGCTAAGACAGTCAAAAAGCATCTTTTTATCCTTCCTAAAAGTAAGCCTTATCTCCGGGGCATAACTCAAGGGCATTGCTTTGCCCGGGTGACCCGTTATACTTTCAGAATCGCAAGACTGTAACGAAGAGAGGATCTTTTCCATGCCGAAATTTACGATCGACCATCAAAGCAACCATTCCGTTGATGAAGCTTACACAAAGATTAAAGAATTCCTTTCAAACGATCAGGACATTCGACGCTTTGACCCAAAGCTTCAGTGCTCGTTTGATGACGGTTCAAAAAGTGCGGCGCTAAAAGGCGCTCAATTTAAAGCCGATATGTCGCTGACCGCTTCTGGCGCAGGCAGCAAAGTGTCCGTCACGGTGGATCTGCCATTGATGCTCACTCCTTTCAAAGGTAAAGTGCAGGAAACATTGCAAAGGAAGCTGGCTAAATACCTCGGCTAATCTCTATGGCAAAAACGAAGGCAAGAACCCCAACAAAGGAAGCAGAAAAAAAGTCGAAGGTTGCAAAAAAAGCATCTTCGGGTAAAGCTGCGCCTGCAAAAAAAGGGGTCGAGCCGAAAAGCGTTGTTGCCGAAATCGTGGAAGAAAACTCTCAAGAAGAGATCCACCCCTCTGCCGAGGCGGAAAAAGCTTACGCCGTAGAACCCCCTGCAGAGGACTTCGATTTCGAAGTCCCTCAAGAATCCAAAGCGGTCACCGTCGGATCATCGAAGTCGATCACTTCTTCGGACCCTCTGGTCATGTATCTGAATGAAATCCGTCGCTACAAAGTTTTGACTAAGGAAGAAGAACTGGTCTTAGCCAAAAAATACTTTGAGGGCAAAGACCCCGCGGCTGCCGAAGCTCTGGTCAAAGCGAATCTGCGCTTTGTCGTCAAAGTCGCGGCGGAATATTCAAAGTTCGGGGCCAAAATGATTGACCTCATTCAGGAAGGCAACGTCGGTTTGATGCACGCAGTTCGCGAATTCAACCCGTACAAAGGCGCCCGTCTTATCACTTATGCGGTCTGGTGGATTCGCGGCTACATTCAAGAGTTCTTAATGCGCCAGTATTCCATGGTCCGTATTGGCACGACTCAGAATCAAAGAAAGCTCTTCTACCAGTTACAAAAGGAAAAAGAGGCCTTGGATGCGATGGGCATTGAACCCAATGCCGCTCTGATCAGTTCTCGTTTAGGCATCCCTGAAGACGAAGTCCGCGACATGGCGATGAGAATGTCGGGTCGCGATGTCAGTTTGGATCGCCCCATTGATGACGAATCTGGAACCAGTTTGGGTGATTTACAGAAGAACACAAATGATCAACCGCTGGATGAGATGCTGGCAAAAGAAGAACAGCTCAGTATTCTTAAACAGAAAATTGAAGAGATTCGCCCTGAACTTTCAGATCGCGAGAAGATCATCCTGGACGAGCGCATACTGAACGACGACCCCCTGACATTGCAGGAAATCGGCGAGAAGTATAAAATCACCCGCGAAGCCGTTCGACAGATGGAAGTTCGTCTTTTGAAAAAAATTAAGGCCAAAATGGAAGAGGATTTAGATTAATGAAATATACAGGTCAGTGTCATTGCGGAAACGTGAAGTTCGAAGTCGAAATGAAGATCGATACGCTTGTCGCCTGCAACTGCTCTATTTGCAGACGCAAAGGTCACTTGCTTGCCTTCGCACCGGAAGCCAACTTCAAACTGCTTTCCGGCGAAAGCTCACTAAAAGACTACCAGTTCGGCAAAAAAGTAATTCATCACTATTTCTGTTCTAATTGTGGCGTCAGTTGTTTTGGCGCAGGCACTTCACCAGATGGCACTCAATCCCGCGCTATTAATGTGCGTTGCCTGGATGGCGTTGATTACACGCAGTTCCCCGTCCATAACTTCGACGGAGCCAGTATCTAAGAAAAAAGGTGCTTAGCACCTTTTTTTTCGTTTAAACCTATGCGATTTCAAGTTCACCGGCGCCAATAGTGGCTGCCAGTTTAGCACGAAGACGTGCGACAGCTTGTGCATGCAGCTGCGATACGCGGGACTCTGTCACGCGCAAAACTTGGCCGATCTCTTTCAAGTTCAGATCTTCATAATAATACAAAGAAAGAACAAGGCGCTGTCTTTCGGGCAGCTCTTCAATAGCTTGCGCGACAACTTCTTTGATATTCTTTACATTCAATTGATTGAAAGGACTGTTGGTACGCGAGCCTTCAAGAATATCCATGATAGACTTCTTGTCGGTATTACTAAAAGTTGTTGCCTGATCAATCGGAAGAAGACTGACCGGACGAACCTGGTTGACCAGATCATGGAACTCATCGATCGAGACATTCAGAGCCTTGGCAACCTCTTCATCGGTGGGAGTACGGCCTAGATCGGCCTCTAATTGCACCATGGTTTTATCTAAAAGCTTGGCTTTGTCACGGATCGAACGTGGGACCCAGTCTTGCGCGCGAAGTTCATCAAGAATCGCTCCGCGAATACGGAATTCAGCGTAAGTTTTAAATTTATTATCACGAGTTGAATCGTACTTTTCGATGGCATCCATCAAACCGATAACACCCGCAGAGATCAAATCATCTAATTCAATATTAGAGGGAAGGCGGACAGCAATTTTCTGCGCGATGAACTTAATTAGCGGCGCGTATTCTCTGATAAGGTCATCTTTCTGATTCGCAGCGAGCTTGCGTGGCTCTTCTTTGTACTTTTTCAACAATGCCGCATTTTTCCCCATATTTTTCCCTCTTAAAAACTATGTTAGCAAACAGGTTCGTGGCCCGAAAGTCCAAATCTGTTTTTCTCTTCTATGCAAACCCTACGACCTGATCCCAGAACATTTGCATGCCCCCGGTGCTTTCTACTTGCTTTGAAGATCTTTCGATCTGACTACACACTTGACGAATTGCTTTTGATGATTCTGCGCCAACATCGTGTCTCACAATGAGACGCTGTTGTTGCACGGCTTTCTTCAAAACCACATCTGTCGGAACCGATCCCCAGTAGTCCAGACCAATGTACAGAAAGCGATTCACCACATCGTTGAAACGCTGATACAAATTCAAACCTTCCTGTTCATCACGCACTTGATTGCAGATGATGGCGAAGTGGTTCACTTTGTACTGTTTGTTTAAAACCTTAATCAAAGCATAAGCATCCGCAAAACTCGAAGGGTCCGGTGTGATCACAACGGATACAGTCTGTGCCGCCGAATTTAGGAACAATACATTTTCGGCAATGCCCGGTGCCGTGTCGATAAGCAGGTAATCAAATCCTAAAGGCAAACTGCTGATGGCCTCTACCATCGCGCGGCGCTCGAAATGGTTCATGTGGTTGAACTCCACAACACCACTTCCGCCGGGAATCAAAAACACGTCTTTGGAAACTTCTGTCAGAATGTCTTTCATTTCTTTCCGACCTGCCAGAATGTCATGAATATTCCCTTGCGGTTTTACTCCGAAGAAAATATCGACGTTGGCCATCCCCAAATCGCCATCCAGAATCAAAACCTTCTTGCCCTTCTGAGACAAAGCCAAAGCCAGATTGGCAACCATCGTGGTTTTACCCACACCGCCTTTTCCAGAAGTGATACTGATCGTGCGGGTTTTATACATGTTAAACGAATTCACGTTTCTCATATTGCTTCAGAATCCTGTTGTTTGAATTTCGTAATTTTAAAAATCAAATCCAAAAGACGTTCTTTCGTGGCAAACTCAAAATCTTCCGGCACACGCGGTCCGATGCCAAAAGAGTGCAGTGGGATATCAAAACGCTTCATGAAGTTATAGATAGTTCCATGTTGCGTGGATTCATCCAAAGACGTGAAAATCACATCTTTGTAATTCATGCCCGAGTACCGACGCCCCAACTCGGTCGCATCAGCGTCTTTCACATTCGTAGACAGCACCAGATGAATATTCGGATTCAGAGCCGCCGGTGGCAAAAGAGATTTTAACATTTGAATCTCGTCGGGATTTTTTAAGCTCATGCCAGTATAATCGACCAAGACACAATCCACATTAGGAAGATAGCGCATCAAACTTGTCCAATCGTTCTGCGAACGAATCACAGAGAACGGAACATTAAGAATTTGCGCATAAATCTTCATCTGATCAGCGGCCCCCACTTTGAAAGTGTCCGTAGTGAAAAGCGCAATCTTTTTGCCTTCGCGAACCACCATCTGACTGGCCATTTTGATCAAAGCGGAGGTTTTGCCAGCGCCCGCAGGCCCGACGAAACAATGAATTTTTCCAGCCGTCGGATTACTCACAGTGCGAGTATTGTCCAGCACGTGACGAGCTACCCAAGCTTCCACCAAGGGTTTGTTCTTTAATTTCAAGGCTGGAAGAGTGTCTTGCGCAATGGTTAGAATTTCTGCGGCAACTTCGCGCGCCATGCCCGCAGCGGTCAGCTTTTCAAAAACAAAGCTTAAATCATAGTTGATACCAAAATCAGCACCAGGATGGGTCCCGACGAAATTTTGGGGCATTTGATGGAAGTGAGAAATCACCTGCTTTAAACTTTCAATTTCATTCTTTAGGGCCGCAATTTCGGTTGAGTCCTTTTGCACATTGACTGGCGTGCCGCGTACAACGGGAGCCGGAGCCGCCGTCTGTTGCGGCGTCTTCTTCGTCATCGTGCCTTTGCTAGAGAAAATTTCATCTTGTTCTTGGAAAGCGTTCAAGGCCCTTTGGGCTGCCGAACGAACCCGCTCTTCCGCCATCATTCTTTGACGTTGTTCTGCCTCGTCCTCAATATCGATATAACGACGCTGCGTGATGGGCGCTGGCGGCTGGTTCTTTTGCACATGTTTTTCCACCATCTTGTGGATGAGTTCCTTTTGCTGGCGCGCTGGGCTTTTCAAGAATTTTTCACGATCCTGTTCACGCAGACGGGATTCCGCAAACTTTTTCTTTTGTAAAGTCTCTTCGGAAACTGCCGCCGTGATCTCGACACTGCCCTCGCCGACCAGACCAAAGCTCTTGTTGTTATCGCGGGCTGAAAGAATAATGGCGTCAGGTCCCAATTGGGTCTTCACCATTTCCAAGGCTTCTTTCATCGTACGGGCTTCAAATTTCTTAACCTGCATGGCTCATCTCCACGAGTGCAACCGATTGAACATCCGCATCTGACGTCAACTCATTGTGCGAAAGCACCACTAGTTGAGGAATAAAACGGGACGTAAGCTTATATAAATGACGACGGGAAGTCGGACTTGTCAGAAGGATAGGCTGACTGGCCACTTCCGGATGGTTTTCCACAGTGCGTGCGATCTCATTGATCAAACGATGTGCGGTATTGGGGTCCATCACCAACTGAACTCCTTGTTCTGTCTGCAAAAGCGAGTTCGCAATCAGTTCTTCAATTACAGGATGCAACGTCATGACCGGAATGTTGCCTTGATCTGTTGTGTATTTTGCCGTGATACCACGAGCCAGATTTCGACGAACCTGCTCTGTTAATACTTCAATGTCTTTCGTGCGCGGAGCTTCATCGGCCAACGTCTCAAAGATCGTTAAAAGATCGCGAATCGAGACCTGTTCTTTTAACAGATTTTGCAAGACGCGAACCACGGAACCCAACGACAACATGTCAGGGATAAGCTCTTCGACCACTTTGGGATGAGACTTCTTGAAGTTTTCAATCAACGTAGACGCTTCTTGACGACCGAGAAGTTCATGCGCATGACCGCGGATGATTTCTGTTAAGTGAGTCGCCATGACAGTTGGCAAGTCGACCACCGTATAACCGGCGATTTCCGCATCTTCCTTACGAACTGGAGAAATCCACAACGCATCCAGGCCGAATGCAGGTTCTTTCGTCGCAATACCTTCAATGCGTTCTGCCACATTGCCCGGATCCATCGCCAACAAAGATTCAGGACGAAGAATTCCGCCACCTACTTTATTACCCTTGATCAAGACGCGATATTCACCCGGAGCCAACTGCAAGTTGTCCCGGATGTGAATACTTGGCACTACGATTCCTAAATCCAACGCAAATTGTTTGCGAATACTGACGATACGTTCAAGCAGATCTCCGCTGGAATCAGACTCGACAATATTGATAAGGCCGTAGCCCACTTCCAATTCCACCATATCCAGTGGCAACATCGTTTCGATGTTTTCTTTTTTTGGCGCAGCCAAAGCCGCATCGGCCTGCTTCTTTTCTGACTCGGCTTTTTCGAAACGAGCTTTCTTAATAATCCAGGCAGTTCCGCACAAAAGACCACCCATCAACAGGAAAGGCAATGTGGGAAGTCCCGGAACAAGTCCTAAAAGAATCAAAACACCGCCGGAAATCATCACGGCGCGAGGCTTGACGAATAGTTGACCCGTGACTTCTTCACCGACATCTTTGTCAGAGTTAGAAGTACGGGTGACGATAATACCGGCCGCCGTCGAGATCACAAGCGCCGGAATCTGAGCCAACAGACCGTCACCGATGGTTAACATCGTATAGTATTTTGCAGCCGTGCCGACATCCAAACCTTTTTGAATCACACCGATGGCTAAACCACCCAGGATGTTGATCATGGTGATGATAATACCGGCGATTGCATCACCACGAACGAACTTCGAGGCACCATCCATGGCTCCGTAAAAATCTGCTTCACCTTCGATTTGTTTACGACGTTTGCGGGCTTCTGCCTCGGTTATATGACCCGAGTTCAACTCGGCATCGATCGACATTTGCTTACCAGGCATCGCATCCAAAGTGAAACGAGCTGCGACTTCCGCCACACGGCCCGAACCTTTGGTGATGACCATGAAGTTGATGACCATCAAGATGATGAACATCACAAAACCGATAACGTAGTTTCCGCCGACAACGAAGTTCGCAAACGACGCGATAACCGTTCCCGCCGCCTTTTCGCCTTCATGCCCGTGAGTCAAAATCAGACGAGTCGTCGCCACGTTCAAGGACAGGCGGAATAAGGTCGTCATTAAAAGCAGGGATGGAAATGAAGTAAAGTCCAAGGCGCGATCGGTATAAATACTGACCAGAAGAATCAGAACACTGATCGCCAAAGAAAACGTCAACGTGATGTCCAACATGAATGGCGGCAACGGGATGATCATCACCGCTAAAATAGCCAAGAGACCGAACGCGATGAACAAGTCCGTGTTCTTGGTAATTTTATCAAACCGCTTTAAGAACTGAAACAGTTGATCCATTATCTTTTCTTCCTACGCAAACGATAAACATACGAAAGCACTTCCGCGACGGCGACAAAAAGCTCTCGAGGAATAACCTGACCAATTTTAAGTGTTTTAAAGATCGTACGAGCCAGAGGCTTATTTTCCACGATGGGAATGTTGTGCTCGCGTGCGATCTCTTTGATTTTTTCCGCGACGTGATCGGCGCCCATGGCGATCAACTGCGGAGCCGGTAGATTGTCTGAGTATTTTAAGACCACGGCAATGTGCGTGGGATTGGTGATAACCACGTCGGCTTTAGGAATCTCAGACATCATGCGCTTGCTCGCCATTTCACGTTGAATACGACGAATGCGTGATTTGATCATGGGATCACCCTCACGCTGCTTGTGCTCTTCTTTGACTTCCTGTTTGGTCATCATCATTTTCTTTTCAAGATCCCAGCGCTGATAGAAGTAGTCCGCCAAGGCGATCACGAGCATGACACCTCCGACGCCGCCCAAAAGTTTTACGACGATGCCACCTAGGTACATAAAGATCTGCTCGACCGAGTAAGTCAGCATATAAGGAATCTGACGGACTTCTCCGCGCAAAAGGAAGTAAAGCACAATGCCGACGGCAGCCATTTTTAGGATCGACTTCAAAGCCTCGACAATGGCGCGAAGACTGAAGATACGTTTGGCACCCTCGACCGGATTTAATTTTTCGAAATTGGGGGAAAGAGCATCTTCCACTTGAAGAAACCCCACTTGCGCTAAAGAAGACGCCGCGCCGATCAGACCTGCGATTCCCGCCACTGGTGCAATCAGGATCAAAGCTTTTTCTCCGTTAAAACGGAACGCTTCCGTGAATTTACCTTCACGCACGAGCGTGACCATGTCCTGGCCGAATGAATACTGGAATAGTTCGTAGAAGTTTTTGAAGAAAAAGCGACCCAAAACATACACGCCACCAGCCGCCGCAAGCAAAAGTGCCGCTGACGCCAGTTCCTTTGTATGTGCGACGTTCCCTTTTTTGCGAAACTCTTCCCGTCTCGCATCCGTCGCCTGTTCGGTCTTTTCGCCGTTTTCTTCAGCCATCTCGTTCCTTCCTAGAACTTAAAAGCCTGTTACTATAAGTGTTTCATCACTGCGAACAATTTGCTAGCAGTGATATCCACTACACTTTGCATTTCCATGGTCATCAAAGGCAGGCACAGGAAAACCACGGCCATACCGATCATGATTGTCACTGGCATGCTCGTTACCAAGACGTTGATCTGGGGAACGGCTCGGCCAAGAATCCCCATCGCTACGTTTACTAACAAGATGGTCACCATCACCGGCGCACACATCTTAATTGCCATAATCATAACGTCTTGGCCGTAAGCGGCCATTTCGGCGAAAGGCCCCACATTCAGAGAAAGCGAGCTGACAGGAATCAGATCGTAGCTTTGCGCAATTGCGCCGATAAGCATGTGGTGGCCATTGATAGCTAAAAAAACCAAGGTTCCTAAAGTTGAATAGAATTGGTCTATCACGTTTCCGTTACTGCCCAACATCGGGTTGTACATCTGAGAGGCACTTAAACCCACAGACATGGAAACCAAATCCCCTGTCATTGTGACGATAAAGAAGAACAGTCGGGTTAAAAATCCCAGGCTTAATCCGACAATCAACTCGCGGACGGCTAAACCTATGATTTCATTGGAAACTAAAGAGTAGTCAACGTTCCCCACTTTAACCAAAGGGAACAAAAGAACGCTTAATACAATGGCAAGAAGGACTTTAATAGAAACCGTAATACTGGGAGAGCCAAAAACCGCTGAAGAGATGACAAAGGCGATCATGCGCAGGAACACCAGCGCAAAAAGCAGAATCTGAGCCTCGGTCATCGTACTCCAGTTAATCATCTATTCCCTTACCATCACGGCTATATTTTCAAAAAGATTCACGGTGTAAGTGCTCATCACATCCATCATCCATGGCCCGGCCAGCACGAAAACCAAAGCCACAACAATCATCTTCGGAATGAAGGTCAAAGTCGCTTCGTTGATCTGAGTCAGGGCCTGGAAAATACTGACTGCCAAACCCACAACCAGCGTACTGATCAAAAGCGGCGCCGCCAGCATCGCTGTCGTTCTAAGGGCATCCTGTCCAAGTCTAATTACTAATTCGTCTGTCATCTTTCACCTCTACCCAAAGCTCTTAACCATGGAGCCAATAAGCAGACCCCATCCATCCACTAGGACGAAAAGCATGATCTTAAAGGGTAACGAAATAACTACTGGAGGAAGCATCATCATCCCCATCGCCATCAAGACACTGGAAGCCACGATATCGATGACCAGGAAAGGAAGGAAAATAATAAAACCAATCTGAAATGCGGTTTTCAATTCAGACACAACAAATGCGGGCACCAGAACCATGGTGGGAACGTCGGCTCGCGTTTTAGGGGCTTCTACCTTAGAAAGTTTAATGAAGAGAGCCAAGTCGGCATCCCGGGTCTGATGAAACATGAACTTACGCAAAGGAGCGAGCGTGTTTTCAATGGCCGCGTCCTGAGAAATCTTTCCCGCCAAATAGGGTTGAATTCCGTTTTGGTTCATTTCGTTGAAGGCCGGTTGCATCACAAAGAAAGTCAAAAATAAAGCCAGCCCCACCAACAATTGATTGGGTGGCATTTGTTGAACACCCATCGCCTGTCTTAAGAATGACAACACGATGATGATACGGGTAAAGCCCGTCATCATAATCAAGATCGCCGGTGCTAAAGTCAGCACCGTCATGATCAGGATCAATTTCACCGCATTCACAACCTCATTTGGGTTGTCCGTCGTCTTAAAACCCAGATTCACCGTGGGCAATGTCACTTGTGCAAAAGCAGAGGAACTGATCAGAAGAACAAGGGGCAAAAGTAAAAGACTGCAAAGAGTCCAATTCCATTTTCTCACTGAAGAGACCTCATTCCTTTAAGACGTTTGGAAACGATGTCCTTAATACCACTGATCGCAAAATCGTCATCCGTTTCAAGTGCCGACGCCTTCTTTCGCGAAGCGGGCGCTTCCGGTTCTTGAGTTCCTTCATCGAAGGAAGCCTTAGAACCCAAGACTTTGCCGAAGCTTTGCGGGACTTCTTCCGGCATCTCGTCATCCAATAGCGACAAAGATTTGATCATCGAAATATTATGGTCCGTGATCCCGACAAGAATGGATTCGCCGGCGACCCGCACAATCGCCAGACTCTTTTTCGGACCTAGATAGTGCTGCTGAAGCACCTTGATCTGAGTCTGATGTTGTTTGGCTTTGGGAATTGAGTATTTGCGAAGAAAGATGAAAGCACCCGTTCCCACCAGACCTAAGATGGAAAGAGTAAAAAGAATACGGAACAATCCGCTGCCTTCAGAAGTCGCCTTCTTGTTGCCTTCCAAGTTCAAAGGAATCTCGGATTCTTTACGATTGTCAATTTTAGCACTTTCAGAAATTCCCGCCGGTGCTTCCGCTGTGGCAGAAACTTCCGCGGTAACACTGGATGGCGCTGTGGTTTCCGCCGCCTGAGCAGAAACTGAGAACACAAAAAGTAAAGAAAGCAACAAACGCATCTAAAACCTCAACCTATTTAAGTTGTTCCACACGCTCAGCCGGAGAAATAATATCCGTCAAACGCACACCGAACTTCTCGTTGACCACCACGGCTTCACCGCGAGCGATCAACTTGTCGTTCACGTACACTTCCATGGGCTCACCAGCCAATTTATTCAGTTCGATAACGCTTCCTTGAGTCAGATTTAAAAGCTCACTCACCGGCATTTTCGTACGGCCTAATTCCACAGATACTTTCAGTGGAATATCCAGGATCAAATTCAAGTTGCGATCGCTTTGAGCTGTCGGAGCCGCAGAAGATTTTTTCGCTCCGCCGTCAGCGATACCGGCTGCTTCCGCAACCAACTGATCCGCCAAGTTGTCCAATGTATCGTCACTCATTATATCCCCCTACCCCTTTGTCACCGGTCGAGTCACTTGGACTGCCACAGTTCCGTGATGAATTCCGTAATAACCTTTAAATTTTTTAACGCCTTCAACAGTCACGTCGAATTCTCCGGAAGCGTCTTGATCCAATGGAATCACGTCTCCGACTTTTAAACTCATCATGTCGCGAAGTTTAATTTCTGTTTCACCCAGGTTTACTTTGATTTCCATATCAGTCTCGAGAAGTTGTTCCTGAATAATTGATGTCCAAAGTTTTTTATCCGTCTGATCCGACTCAACCTGGAAGCCCGTGGAAAGTTTTTGTTTGATGGGCTCGATCGTCGCATACGGAATCACGATGGAAATCGTGCCAGTCGCATTTTCCAGCTCAACGTCGAATGTCGACGCGATCACCACGTCAGTGGGCGGCACGATCCCTACGAACTGAGGATTGACTTCGGTACGCACAAAAGAACAGCCGATCTTTTCGATAGAAGCCCAGGCCATTTCCAGATCATTGATCGCCAGACCCACGACTTTCTGAACGATAGAAAGTTCAATTGGAGTAAAATCTTTACCGTCAATTTTAGTATAAGGGCGATCTGCACCGCCGAAGAAGCTGTCCACCAAGGCATAGGCCAATTTACTTTCGATCACGAACAAAGCGGAACCACGCAAGTTACCGAAACGCAAAACGCTCATGCAGGTGGGCATCGGAAGGGTATTAATAAACTCACCGAACTTCAAAAACTCTGTCGAAGTTAAGGTGATAGAAGCGATTTTCCGAAGCGCAGACGACAGAGAAACGCGGAAGGCGCGCATGAATTTTTCGTAAATAACTTCCAACTGGGGAAGGCGGCCGCGAATAATACGGTCTTGGCTGGTGAGGTCGTAAGAAACAATCTTACGCTCATCCACCTTACCGACGTTCTGCGCTTCCGGCTTGGACGTATCCGCCGACGCGACATCCCCATCAGAGACCGCGGCTAACAGAGCATCCACTTCACTTTGCGAAAGAACCTGATTCATAGTCCTGCCTTAGTTGTAGATAAATTCAGTGAAGAACACATTCGAGATCTTTCCCTGCACTAGGAAAGAATTGATCGTATCCTTGATTTCGTTTCTTAAACCGTCTTTACCTTCACGACTTGCAACGTCTTCATAAGTCTTTGAAGAAAGTATGATAATGATGATGTCGCGGATTTGCGCTTTACGCTTTTCGATTTCATCAAGAACGTGGTCGCCTTTGACCTCTAATTCCATGTTTACTTTCGCGACTTTACGGCCTTTAGATCCGGCTAGATTGACGATGAAAGTTTCCAAAGGCACAACCTTGCCCACGACTTCTTTTTCTTCCGTGGCTTCTTTATGTTGTGCTTCGGCTTCACCCTTAATGACTTGTTCAATTTTAGGTTCTGCGGCTTCTTTTTTTCTGCCTTGATAAAGCATAAAGCCCACCCCGGCGACCACCAACATATTGATAACCGCTAGGGCGATAAGTAGAATAGGCTTTTGTCCAGATCCCCCGCTCGGAGCTGACACTTCCGCTGCTGCCGCTTTTTCTTCAGCCATTCATCCTCCATGATGAAAGACCACAGAGTGGTCCTGACAGAAAACAAAGCAACTAAGATGCCAACGCAACTATGGTCGAGGTCCAGGAGACCGCAACCAACATATTTGATCTAAGGCAAATTTTGCCGCCCAGGAAAATGTTACCGAGAAGAAATTCTCTGACAGCAGTCAAAGTTTTGGCACGAAGATTTGACTGTTGGTCTGTCGCACGATCTCCTGAACGAAGACAAACACAACCAGGAGGTCGTTATGAATAAGGATATCTTCCAAGGAAAAATCAAAGAAATTTCTGGCGAAATTCGCAAAAAATGGGGCGAACTCACGGACGATGAAATCCAAAGAACTAAGGGCAACTCGGAAGCCCTGAGTGGTCTAGTTCAACAAAAAATGGGCTTAACAAAAGAAGAAGCTTCCCGCCAAGTGAACGACCTTATGTCGTCCATGGAAGAGAAATACCGTGAAGGCGCGGATAAGGTGAATCAGGGTATTGATAAAATGAAGGATAAGCTATCTCGCCATTGAAAAATATCTCATGATTTTAAGAGGGGTGATGGCTCGCCCCTTTTAAAAAAGACCAATTCTTAGACACTTCTAAAAACCTTTCATCGCTGAGCGAACACTTCTTTATTTTGAGATGAGGATTTGCTATCACTATCGCCTCACACAAAGGAGCTTTCGTGAAAACGCTAATCGTCACTCTTGCCGCTTTATTGGGAACTCATGCAGCCTCTGCGGAAACGGCGAATCTTTTTAAAACTTTCGATGGTTCTATGGTTCACTGCCAAGGCGATCAAAAATCCCTTAATGCAGTAGGAAGCAAGGCCATTCAGGTTGAACTGATCAACCCGGCAAGTTCTCAAAAGAACTTAGATGCCTCTTTGAAGGTGTCTGTCGTTCGTTGCCAAGATTCCCGTTGGGTGATGGACAACAATCCCGCACGTGAGACTTATATCGCCGATAATAACGTTTCCGTGGAAGTTAAGTATTCTAATTATGAAGCTTTAATCGTGGATAAAGACTACCAAGTCGTGTCTGTTCTTAACCTGGGTGATGTCGAATCCCAAAGCGCGCAGACACAATCTTTAAGCGTGAATAAGACTGCGGAAAACCCTCAGGACCTTGAAGTGATCGTGCGTGCGACTGTTGAAGTACGGGCTTCCAATGGTTATTATCAAAAAGAAGTCAGAAACTTCGGTTCTTACCGTCTTCGTATTCAAAAATAGTATCTTCTTTCAGACGACAGCGCTGCGCTGTCGTCTTCATCCTGAGATTCGACACTTCTTCGTTAATTTCCCTGTCCTTCGATTTCGCTTCTTTTAAAATTTCTTCATGCCTACGAATAAGAAATACGACGTCATCATTGTTGGCGCGGGAGCCGCAGGTTTGACATGCGCCCGACAGCTTTTGCGGGCGGGTAAAAAAGTCTGTCTGGTAGAAGCGCGGGAGCGTGTCGGCGGCCGCATTTATTCGCAACCTCACCACATTGAGCCCATTGAACTGGGCGCAGAGTTTCTGCATGGCACCCCTCAGCTTCTATTACAACTTATAGAAGAACAAAATGGCACCTTCGTCACCGCACCAGAGGAGCATTTGTTTTTACAAGGTCGTTCCCTTATTCCCCTAAAAAACTTTGAAAAAGAATTTGCAAAGATATCCAAAAGATTAAACAGAAATCCCAAAACAGACCGCAGTGTCGCGGATTTCTTAAAGACCTTGAAGGACACGCCGACGGAATACAGACAATCCTTCGTCGCTTACGTCGAGGGCTTTCAAGGAGCCGATTTGGAGCTGATTGGGGAAAAATCTTTGGCCTTAGCAGAAAGCCAAGACGAAGGCACGATTGGCGAGGACGGTGCATTTCGACCTCTGCAAAGATACGCCGGCTTTTTTGAGAACATGCTAGGCCCCCACCTCCACAAAATCTTACATCTGCAACACGTCGCTAAAAGAATCGAATGGTCAAAGCAAGGGGTCGTGGTCTCAACAATATCCAAGGGACGCCGCAAGATCGCGTTCCACGGAAAACACGTCGTGCTAACCGTGCCTCTGGCTGTACTCCAGAATAATCAACCGACATCGCGGATCGAATTTGTTCCCCCACTGGTTGAAGTCGGTAACACTTTGAACGGTCTTCACATGGGGCATGTTCAACGAATTGTCTTTGAATTTAAAGACCGTTTCTGGGAGACCTTATCGCAAGGACCCGTCGTCTTTATGCGCGCCGGCCCCGAATACTACTTTCCCACCTGGTGGACCAAGAAGCCTATTCACAACACGATCCTCGTCGCCTGGCAAGGAGGTCCCAAAGCCTGGGAGATGGCCACGTGGAGCGAAAAAGACCGCGTCCATCAGGCCCTGACGACACTCTCTGCGCTCACTGGCAAGTCACGCTCTTTTCTACTGGATCATCTCAAAAATTATTACACTTACAACTGGAGCCGCGATCCGTTTAGTTTAGGAGCTTATAGCTATACGGGTGTCGAAAGAACCAAATCGCGAAGACGGATCACCATGCCTATTCAGGGAAGAATCTGGCTGGCTGGCGAAGCGTTTGCGAAACACTCCGCTCAGGGAACCGTTCATGGTGCGATGCAGACCGGGCAGCGAGTCGCCATGTCGCTTTTAAAAAGGCTCTGACTATTCCTCACCTGTCATATAAACGCGTAAAACTCGGCAAGAAGAATTTGTTGTGGCAGTCACGATTTCATAAGTCAGGCTTCCGCAAGCTTCAAAATCCGCAGGGTCACAATGAAGAACAGAAGCCTCATAGACAGAAATCAGACGTTTTCCTTGAATCTCACTCGTCAGCAATTCAATTTCAGGCGTTTGAATTGCCGAAGCTTCATAATCCAGCTGGGCTTTTTGCACCACCGCTTTGCGAACTTTCACTTTACAGACATCTGCGGCAAAAGACTGCGACATCACCAGACTTACGAGAGCAAAAACAGCGATCACTTTCATAACTTCATCCTTTGTTATTGAATGAAGCACTGTTTATCTTAAACTTAAGATTTTTTAAATAGCACACTTATGCGATTTATTATTCATCAAAAGCATGTCGAGTGAAAAACGCTTAATTTGTGAGTGGTTGACTGTGCTTCTGACAAATGTTTTGAATCTCTTTAACAATTTCAGCATTACCAGCAACGATGGAGTTTTTATACGGATTGTATTTATCGCCTTTGTAAGTCTGCACGATTCCACCCGCCTCTTCGACTAGAAGAATACCGGCCGCCGCATCCCATGGTTGAATGTTACGCTCCCAGTAGCCATCAAAAACTCCGCGCGCGACCTGAGTGAGATCATAAGCAGCAGCGCCCGGACGACGAACCCCACGACATTTGCGTACCATCTCGTCAAAAATTTTCAGCTGTTCAGAAATTACATGCTCGTGCTCTGCCACAAATCCTGTTGCTAACAACGCTTTTTTTAATTCTGGATTGGTGGAAACTTTCAAACGCCGACCGTTGACGAAAGCACCTTGGCCGCGAATCGCGGTGTAGGTTTCATTGAGCATAGGAACATCAATGACTGCCAACTGAATATTTCCATTCATTTCCAAAGCAAGGCTGATGCAAAAAATAGGAAAGCGATGAATATAATTTGTGGTTCCATCAAGAGGGTCCACGATCCAACGTCCCTCCGGACCCGCGGGGGTCACCTCGACCTTCGCCCCGGGAGCGCTTTTCGCGGCAAAGGTTTCTTCGCCCAAGAACTCAATAGTCGGAAAATTTTTCTTAAGATGCTCCGCAATGACTCGCTCTGACTCTTTGTCGGCTTCACTGACTAGACCCGCCTGAAACTTCTCTTCAATGTGTTCTAAGTTACCGAAATAACTAAGAAGCACTTCCCGTCCCAAGCTCACCGCCTTGATAGCCGTACCTAAGACCTGCTTCCAATCCATTGATTTTGCGCCATTTTCCACGGGTTTCCCTTTGAACAATTCTTCTGATTATTGACCAGTTCCGAGACTTAAAGCTAACATGATTGAAGGGTCAAAGGAAGGGCCTTAAACTTTAGAGATGCTGTGGGAAACCAGAGCATGATAACTCAAGTGAGTTTAAACATGAGGATTGAAAAAATGAGTTCAAAAACAGATGCGGTTGTGAAACTTTCGATAGTATTCTTTGTTTCTTTGTTGTTCTTCTCAGTAGGAACATTCGTTGGCAAAAAGTACAGTGACAACCAACATCAGTTGGCGGCTCTTGAACCTCAGAAAAACAATGCACATGGTGAACGCGAAGTGGCTTCTGTCAACGGCACGCACAGCGAGACGAAGTCAGGCCAGATGACGGATGAAGAAATCGCAAAACTTGCGGAAGAATTTGTCGCTGACGACGTGGCTCCCGTTCCCGCCGCTCCTCACGCAGAGGAAGGCCACGGTGAAGCGGCTCCTCATGGCGAAGTTGCTGCCGAGACTAAGACACACGCAGAACCTAAAGCTGAAACCGCAAAACCTGCCAATCCTAAAGGTGACAAACATTCTCCAGTAACGGCGACGGAAGAGCCCTCTGCAGCGGCTAAAAACATGGTTGCCGGGAAGACTCCGACAACTCATGAAACAGCTGAACACGTGACGGCTACCAAAGAAGAACGCTTGCCTTCATCACTACCGAAAGATGTGGCGCAATACACTGTTGGAAAATTCACCGTCCAAGTGGCCTCTTACACGGATGAAGCGGAAGCGCAAAAATTGGCGTCAGATCTTAAAGGCAAAGGTTATAGTGCCTTCTATGTTCCTGCGAATATCAAAGGTAAACAGTATTACCGTGTCAGCGTTGGTCAATTTGCGACGCAAAAAGAAGCTCAGTCTTATCGCACTGAACTTCTTGCGAAAAGCAAAGTCGGCTCTGCGATCGTGCAAAAGATCACAGAATAGTCACGGCACAACTTGGTTTTCAATTCCTGATAAAACCCCGCTGGAAACGGCGGGGTTTTTCTTTTCTCCCATATAAACTCGTAAAGCGAAATCCCAGGCGGTTTCACCCTTCATATCTTTGACGGAGGCCGTTTGCTCTCGTTGCAAAAAGGTGTGGGTGACCACATCCGCAATCCAGGTTTTCACATTACTATAAGGGGCCGCGATCGCGGCGATGCCCGATGGACCTAAAACCAAACTGCGATGCGCTTCAGGAGTGATATTGCCGAACACCATCGACATCACCATATCTTTCGTCGACTGCAGTATGCCCAGTTCCCATTGATCTAAGCGCAGAAAAACCGGGCCCATCAACGGTGCAATGAAGCCATCATCCACAGAGGCCAACAAACCAATTTTCGCGAATTGATTGAGATAGTCCTGAGTCAACTGAGGCGTAAATTTCCTCCAGAAATTCTTTCCAAAGTGCAGCCCGGGACTGTCTGCAATAAGTGTTCGGCGCGTATTGGAATTCAAATAAGGACGAAGAGTTTCCGTGTGCAAAAAGGCTCCGATAGCTCCCGCTGACCACCCCCATACTGTGACATCGCGAAGATCTTGAAACGAAATCAGTCCTTGATAGCTTAAATGTGCCAAAGCAGCTTCTACATTGGTGTAGCCCGTATGATACAACGTAACCCCTGGTTTATAATGAGCTTCATGAGTGCCCGCAAAGACATCACCGGTGCAATAAGGAAAGAAAAGCGCCGAATGTCTACTCCAAGGATTCTTCGAGCTTTCTTGCGCCAGAACCGTCGTCTGTGGATCTCCAGGTAGCGGCGTTAAACGCGTCAGAGGGCTAGAGCCATAACAAGTTCCTTCAGACCAACACGCCCCCCCGCCCATAAACTCGATAAGAAGTTTATCGCTGTCTTTGTGGCTAAGATAAACACTGTAAACTTCTCCGTTTCCGCAATGGGCTCCGGGAATGTCTATCTTTTGCCAGGTTCTTGCTTGGGTCAGGGAAGAAAAAAGAATAATAAGAATGAATAGAAGTTGTGTTTTCATATTCTCATTTTTCGCGAGAATACGACTTCAGAAAACAACTTTGTTAACATTGGACGATGGTTAGAGGGGGATACGAAATCCAAAGCGCAGGACGATACTCCACACAGGATTTGGGTCGAAGTCCGAAGCAATCAAGGCTCTTCCTTCTAAACCCGCGACAAAACCAAAGTTTTGCATCTGATAGGCGGCCTCGGCGCCGACGGCCAAACCGGAGAGCATTTTCAGATTTTCCTTGTCGGTCCGGCTGTCACCCATCAGAGTCGTTTTGACCTCTTCCTGATATCCACCCAGGCCCAGTCCGCCATACAAAGATCCGGAGTATTCATCTTGAGTTTTGCTGACCAGATGATAACGGCCCCAGAGAAGCAATTCTTGATGCGTACGTGCGATGGATGACGTCGCATTCCCCGTATCTTCAGAATAGCGCGCGTATTCGCCCATAAGGCTCAGACGTTTTTTTTGCAATCCAAAAGACAAGCTTAAGGGATGCACGTTTTCGATCTCTTGAGAGTTCGCGCGTTCATAGCGCATTTCCGAATTAAGCAGGTAAAGACTTAAAAAAGCGGGTGTTTCCGGTGCTAGTTTGGCGATTTTTGCACGGGACTCTTGCGCCCAGCTCAAAGAGGCTGAAAGTATCAAAGAAATAAAAATCAAAAATCTCATTGCGCGTGGCCTTCCGCAACTGGAGTCACTGGCGTAGCGGGGGCTGTCTCTATTTTAGGAACCATCTTAAAATCGGCTTCTCCGATTTTTTCGCAGCTCACAGCTTCTTCCGGGGATGCTGCAGAAGAGGAAATCACGGCGGCCAAGAACTGACATTCCTCTTCGCGGTAGGATTCATTCATCGCAAACATTGATTTTATAAATTGGTCGGCCGAATAATAGCTGGTGTCGAGCTTATCGAAATCGACTTTTATTTTTGGAAGAACTTTAACAATTAGCTTCGCAATGTCCTTACGAGCTTGCAAATCTTCGATGTTTCGAGCCTTGCCATAAATATCCGTGTAACGCTTTAGCATGCGTGAAAACTGAGTTCCCAAAGAATAGGCATAACCCGTCACGTAATCAGAGAAGCGCGCTTTATCGGATGCTCCCGAATAGAAGATATTCAGAGATCTTTTAATGTTTTCGACTGAAGGAAGCGAGTTGACGGAATTTTCATCGCGCACCTTCAAAGACCGAGTGGCTTTTTCCGACGGCAGGGATTGCGCGATAAAGTCGGGATCGCCCGTGTACATCCATCCCCAATAATCTGCCAGACCTTCATTCAGGCCGCGAATGATGGCAAGGTGGTAGTAGATGTGCATTTGTTCTTCACTCATTTCCTCACCCGTGCTGATCGGCAACAAACGGCGATGACGAACGGAAAGATCTTCAACGATGGCTTTGTTCAGGAATGTTTCACGATTATGAATTTGCGCGCTTTCATCACTGGTCACCAACTTATAAAACAAAGAGTGAAAGTGTTCGTGTGCCAAAATACCGCCGTTAATAGGAATCGGCAGGCCTTCAGACGAATAAGGAACCAGCAGCATTGAATCCGTATTGCCGTCATAGAAAGCATTGTTAGTCAGACCGCCACGAACTTTGACGGCAACGCCCACATCGCGAGGCCAGTGATTGACTCCCCCGGCTCCGAGTTCTTCATCCAAAAGAGCCAGTCTTTGCGTGTGCGCATAGATTGTGACCAGTTGCTGGCTCAGTTCATTCGCGGGAATGAAATCCCCATCCGAGTTTTTAATAAAACGCGCCTGCGGGGCTGATCCCTGCAAACGATTGTTGGTAATCCGGGGACTCATGAAAAACTTGACGAATTTTCCCGCGACGGTCTGAAGATCGGTAATGCCCCTCAGCTCGAAAATATCCAAGGAGTAAGAACCCTTGGAATTGCTCATAGGTGCCAGAACTCGGACAGAACCGGTCTCGGTCACCGCATCGGTTTGCGGCGAGCACGCGGCTAGCGCAGATACTGAAATTGCTGCTATGAACCGACTGAAAACGTTCTTCACAAAGTCCTCTCTAAGCACTATAAACGGAAGGTGCCTCAGGCCTATTGACTAAATGCGTTATAGTTATAGTTAAAATGGTCGAAAAACTCAATGAAAACTTAGGGATAGACAAACTTTGTCAGTCCCACTAAAGGTTCGACAGCAGGAAGTCCCCCCAAAGGACCCCCCTTGTGACGAGGAAAAGCCATGGATGTACTTGATTTTGTTACGAAAGATTTAAACCCTCCGCAAAAAGACGCTGTCGAAACTTTAGAGGGGCCTTTGTTGATTTTGGCGGGCGCGGGCTCTGGAAAGACTCGGGTTCTTACGCACCGGATGGCAAATATTATCGGCCAAGGGGTCGCCGCCCCCGATGAAATTCTTTGTGTGACCTTTACCAACAAGGCCGCCAAAGAGATGGAACATCGTATTTATAAAATCCTTTCGGACATGGGGGCGCACGTGCGCTCGCAGTTGTGGATCAATACCTTTCATAGCTTTTGTGTTCGCGTCCTTCGTCAGCACATCACCTTGCTCGACTACAAACCGTTCTTCGGTATTTACGATTCTTCGGATCAGCTAAGTCAGATCAAGAAGGTCATGACGGCGTTAAACATCAACGACAAGATGTATCCGGCGAAGAATTTCCAAAGCCGCATCAGCAGTGCGAAGATGATGGGACTATCCCCGGAGGCTTTCGAAAAAAATGCCAAGCGCCTGATGGACGCCAAGACCGTCGAGGTCTACAAAGCTTATGAAGTCGAAATGAAAAAGGCCAACAGCCTGGATTTCGATGACTTACTGATGAAAACCTATGAACTTTTCCGCATGTATCCGGATGTCTTGAAAATGTATCAGGAAAAATTCCGTTACATCATGGTGGACGAGTATCAAGACACGAACCACATTCAGTATCTTTTGGTACAAATGCTGGCAAAGGCACATCGCAATCTTTGCGTCGTCGGCGACGAGGATCAATCCATCTATAGCTGGCGTGGCGCTGACATCAAAAACATTTTGGATTTCGAGAAAGACTTTCGCGAAGCCAAAGTCGTCAAACTTGAAGAAAACTATCGCTCATCAGCAAACATCGTGAATGCCGCAACGGCGGTGATCAAAAATAATTCGCAACGAAAAGATAAAACTCTTTTCACTTCCAACAATCCTGGCGATCTCATCCATGTTCGTGAAGAAAAGAACGAATATGACGAGGCGAAGTTTGTCGCAAAAACGATTCAGACCATGATGAACGAAGGCGAAGGCTCGTACAATGATTACGCGGTTTTCTATCGTACCAATGCGCAGTCTCGGGTTTTGGAAGAACAACTGCGTACACTGGCAATTCCTTACCGTCTGGTCGGCGGCGTGCGCTTTTATGAGCGCATGGAGATTAAAGACATTCTTTCTTACATGAAGCTAGCCATCAATCCCGCTGATGATATCGCTTTGAAACGAATCATCAATGTTCCCGCGCGGGGAATCGGTAAAACTACTATTGAAAAGATCGAAGAGTTTGCGGCTCAGAAGAATCTCAATATGTACCAGGCAGCGGGCAAAGCCTGTGATGAACGCCTTTTTAATGCGGGGACAACTGGAAAAATCCGCCGTTTCCTTGAACTGATGGATGAATTGCAGACCAACGCCTTGAACTTCAAGATCGTCGATTTTTATCACATCGTTCTGGATCGCACCGAGTATCTTCTGAATCTGAAGAAAGATGAATCTCCAGAGGCGCAGGCTCGTATCGAAAACTTGGAAGAACTTGACAACGCGATCGCTCAATTTGCCAAGGAACGCGGCGAAGAATCCACACTGACAAGCTTTCTTGAAGAGATGGCTTTGGTGAGTGACGTCGATTCCTTGGATCAGGAACAGAACTCCGTCACGTTGATGACATTGCATATTTCCAAAGGTTTGGAATACCCCTATGTCTTCGTCGTCGGCATGGAGGAAAACTTATTCCCCAGTGGGCGCAGTCTGGACAGCGATGGCGAAGAGGACGTGGAAGAAGAACGTCGTCTTGCCTACGTGGGTATGACTCGTGCGCGCCAAAAGCTATGGCTGACCTATGCGAAAATGCGCCGGGTGTGGGGTCAGGAACAAATGAATCCTCCTTCGCGCTTTATCAAAGAGATTCCCAAAGAGTTCATCGATTTCAAAGCCGCAGCAGAAGGGCCTCGCTTTGTTTCCCGCTATGGCTCAAGCTCTTACGATGCCGACAGTGCTTTTGATAGTCCTCGCTGGGGTTCTTTAGCATCCGATCGCAACAAAGCCCGCCCTTCCGGTTTTGACGATGGCCAGGCCTTTCCTGACTATGAAAACGAAGGAGCTCCACATGGGGGCCAATTCACGAAAGGCATGCGGGTCCGCCATCCCACGTTTGGAGCAGGCACTGTGTATGCGACAGAGGGAACTGGTGAAAACTTTAAAGTCAGCGTCATGTTCACGGATAACACCGTGAAGAAGTTTGTGGTGAAATACGCGCGATTGGAGCGCATTTAGGATATTGATATTGAGCACAATTTGTATTTTTGTGTTGCCAAAATATTGGTTCCTGACAAATCTAGTTCGGCTACCTGAGGAGGTTCTGTGAAAAAGTATTTTGTTGTAGCATGTTTATTGGTTTCTTCTGTTTCTTTTGCTCAAAGACCGGCACGCACTGTAGCTTCTTATGGCGACAAAGCAGCCAGCATCAGTTTGGGCATGACAAGTTCTGCGCTTAACATTGGCGGCAGAATGGAATTTAGCAACGAACAAGGCGCCTTCGGTGGTTACGTGTTCTTGCAAACTGAAAAGAAAGATGCGCAAGTACCGCAAATCTTGTCTTTCGGCGGTCACTCTTTGATCAAGCTTGTTGATGCTTCTAATGTCAGCGCGTTCATCGCTCCTGGTATCGGCATCTCTATGACCAAAATGGACGGAGCTGACGATAAAACTGTCGTTGGTCCAAGCTTCCGTTATGGCGGTCAAATCAAGTTGCCTCGCGGCGCAGGCGCTTTGGGTCTTGAGCGTATGGAAATCTGGAACTGGTTCGACAGCGACTCTGTAGGTTCTGCTGCGATCACTTCAGCTGTTTACACTTTCAACTTCTAAATTTGAAATTGAAATTGAAACAAAAAAGCCCGGCATCTGCTGGGCTTTTTTTATTTATTCACAAGGTCCTTCATAAAGGTCATTTTGAATCAGATGACCGCGGGTTTCTCGGAACCAGGTCTGTATCCGCACAGCATCCCCTTCCAAAATATCTCCATCACCCAAGGCACCATCTTGCTCGACAACCTGAATGTAGTGAACCAACTCGTGAACCAGCGAATCCACGGGCGTGCGGGGATGTTTGTAAGACGTGCGTTTATTCATTAAATAAATCGTATTAGTGTTGCCGTCAAAAACGTTAAGAAAGAAGTCAGGACGAAGTCCCCACCACTTTTCCATCGCATCTTGAAAAACGATCAAATCCGTTTGGCTTTCAATTTTTAAGCCGGGACTGCTCGTTCCCTGACTGCGCATGTGCTTGCGAACCACTTTTAAAAGACACTCTTTGTTTTCCTGAAGTTTGTCGGCATCCCAATAGTCCGTGCTTTGCGCCAGGGCCGCTGAGCTTCCGATCATAAATATGAATAAAGCAGATCCCAGAATTTTAAGCACAGAGGCCTCCTCGCCAGACAAAGATTCTAGAACTGCGTTTTGCAAAGGCCTGGCCAAAGAAATCCATGGCCTAGTCGCAATTAATTAGCCGTCATCACTTTGGTCTGCTATTCCAGACGCCCGTCGCGGTTCTATGTCAAAAATATCGACATGGTTCCCTCACGAACCCGCGCAAGGTCTTGAAGAATTTCTGCGAGCGTTGCCCTGGGATTGTGACGCTTGTAGTGTTTAAGTATGAACACATTCAAGTACGTCTTGCTTTCGATTTTCGTTTTATATCCCGCGCTTTCGTTCTCGGCACCCGCGGGCTTCTTTCTTACCGGCACTAAAGAAATCACCGAAGACATGGTTCGTTTTCATTATCTTTCCAATGATGGCACTTTAGACCTGAAGTGCACGCATCTCTTTGACAAGCCCGATGCGCACGATTGGGATGTCTGGTGCGGCAAGGGAACAAAGTGGTTGCGTCAGTTCCGCGTGCATTTTCTGGTAAGAAAATATCAAGGAAAGACGGAACCAAAATCTGCTTATGAAGTTTTGTATTGGGTGATTGATCGCGATCAACCGATGAACAAGGCTTTTGCTTCCACGTCGTCATGGATTCAGTTCAACAATCCTTCAAACTTGGAGCGTCTGAGCTTCAGTCAAGGAGTCGAGAATGATTACGCCTATCTGACGGTGGAGCTCACTCCCTAAAAAAGAGATGGCCCGAAAAGCCGGGCCACCCCTAACGGAGAAATTCAATCAACCAATCAATTTGAGAGCCAATTGGTTTGCTTGGTTTGCCTGCGCCAACACCGAGGTTCCCGCCTGCAATAAAATATTATTTCGAATCATTTCGCTTGAAGCCGCCGCAACATCAGTATCCCGAATACGACTGTTCGCCGCTGAAAGGTTTTCCTGAGTCACTCCCAGATTATCGACAGTGGAAGTCAGACGATTCTGCAAGGCTCCCAGATAGGCGCGCGTTCCACTGACGTTGGTTTGTGCTGCATCCAAACGCGCCAACGCCTCTTGCGCCCCTTCTTTCGAGGAATAGTCGAGACCATCCAAGCCAAGAGCATCTGTAGTCGCGGCGTGCGCGCCTGCATCGAAGGAAATGCGATCTGCAAAAGCATCGTTGCCAATTCCAACTTGAAAATCAAACTTTGGGGCTGAACCATCCAAAAGTTTCGTCGTTCCCCAAGTCGTCGACTTCGCGATACGCTGCATTTCGTCTTTCAACTGTGTGACCTCTTTATTGAGCATCCCACGTTCTGTTTCGCCAACAGTGTCAGAAGCCGCTTGGATGCCCAGCTCACGCAGACGAACAATGATGTTGCCGATCTCATTCAATCCGCCTTCGGCTGTCTGAATGAGCGAAATTCCATCATTCGCGTTTCTTTGCGCCTGCGATGCAGAACGAATCTGAGCTTTCAATCTTTCAGAAATAGCCAAACCGGCGGCATCATCGGCCGCTTTATTGATGCGACTGCCAGATGCCAGCTTTGCCATCGAATCATTGACGGCTCTTTGTGAACCCACCAAATTTCTTTGTGCATTCAACGCCGCAATGTTTGTTGTTACTCTCATTCCCATAAATTCCTCGAAGTGACTCGTTATTTTTTTCGGTAACAAGCCACGGAACTTCACAAGACTATGGGATAATTTTCGCTCCGAACGCAAACACGTCTTTGTTGCAAAAGACGAGTCCTGCGCAATATTGATTCACTAAAGTGTTTCGAGCTGAGATTTCGAATTTTTTAGGGCGCGCCACTCGTCTTCATAGAGCGAGGCATCGGGCTTTTTGATCTTTTCTGGGGCCGGGCTTACGTATTCCGCTTTGACTCCGTCCCAGCCGACGTAATGGCGGGTCAACCCCTCCTGCCCGACTTCAAAATTTGGAACAAGATAGGTTTTGCCTCCACCATTGGGAATATCCAAAGATAAATTCGGCATCGCCAATCCCGAAAGATGGCCCCACAATTCTTTCTGAATTTGCAGCGAGTCCTCGACCGAGGTTCTTAGGTGATCAGTGCCAATCGAAGGATCACATTGAAACATGTAATAAGGTTTCACGCGTAAATACAGAAGTCGGCGATTCAAAGCTTGCACAATCGCCGGATGATTGTTGATTCCGTTGAGCAGAACCATCTGGTTCATCACTGGAATACCATTGTCTACGAATCTTTCCAGCGCCGCGACGGCTTCCGCCGTCAGCTCGCGAGGATGATTGAAGTGGGACATCAAGAAGACGGGTTTGTGTTTTTTAAGTATTCGCACAAGATCATCCGTCACACGCATCGGGCACACCACCGGCATCCGCGAACCGATGCGAATGATTTCAATGTGTTCGATATTTCTTAAATCCGTCAGAACACGATCCAACTGCGCATCGCTGACTGTCAACGGATCACCACCTGAAAGAATCACCTCCCGAAGCCCCGAATGTTGACGAATATAGTTCAACGCCTGTTCATATTCGTCGTTTCGTATAAACGCCTGTTCTTGGCCCGTGAAGTGTTTGCGCGTGCAAAAACGGCAGTAAACGCTGCAAATGTCTGTGATTAAAAATAAGGCTCGATCGGAATATCGGTGAATCACACGCGGCGCGGGGTTGTTTTTCTTTTCCCCTAAGGGATCGACCATCTGCTGCAACCCCTCTTCGATTTCATAGCGATGAGGCATTAAAAT
Organism: Bdellovibrio sp. ArHS; assembly: GCF_000786105.1. Taxonomy (NCBI): domain Bacteria; kingdom Pseudomonadati; phylum Bdellovibrionota; class Bdellovibrionia; order Bdellovibrionales; family Pseudobdellovibrionaceae; genus Bdellovibrio; species Bdellovibrio sp. ArHS. The sequence continues at coordinate 41,685 of NZ_JTEV01000010.1, read as the reverse complement.
CTGTCGGATAGACTCGCCAGCCTCCCCCGCCAAGCTCGCGTAGTAAGGCGTCGTACGCACATTAAAGAGTTCTTTGCCGCCGTCAAACGCCGCCTTTTCGTCGTCAGTAAGGACGAAGTGCTTGGCGAAATCATTTTGGGTTTTCAGGCTGTGACGAAGCTGCCAGGTCCAATTATTCCAATCGGACTGAGAGATATGTTCTGGCTTGGGGCTTGGCGGGAAAGAAAACTTCATCGTCGTGGTTATGAATGAAACAAAGATATTAGGCAAGAAGGTCTTCACCGGTGACGTGATTGGGCTTTTCCGGGTGTTTTTCCCCTTAGCGCCGCCGGCGGACTTAAGCTATTGATATTAGGTCATTTTATATACTTCTCAGGCTGGGACACCAGAAGTTTTACAGAGAGACCTTGCGAAGCGTTCATTCTCAATACGAGAAGCCTTTTAGATTTCCATCACTTAGACCTCTTGGCCTTGTTCCCTGCGGTTGGCGCGCCTCTCGCTTTATAAAGGGATAGGAAATAGGGTCTGGATGATCCATATATTAGGAGGACTTATGAAAACTTTCACTTACCCAACACAAAAATGGGTCTTAACGGCGACACTGCTCGCAGTTTTAGGTTTAAATGTATCTTTCAACATGCACAAAGACGGAGTTGCTTCCGCGGACTTCGCTTCCACTGAAGGTCCGGGTATAACGCCTTCAAAAATCTACACCGCTGAAGGTGTGGTGCCGGTTAAATACATTGATAACGGTGAAGACAGAGTCCTCGCCTTGGTTCCCAAAAAAATGACTGAAGGTAAAGTCTGCGATACGTGCGGATATGAGTCTTATCCACTGAGTGTTCAAAATAAAGAAGACATCGACAGCTTGAATGTGGCCTTGATGAAGGCCATCAGTGCTCGTCTGACGACGGCAAAGCCTCAAGAAGAAAAGAAAGGCGAAGAAGTCGTTGCGGACTCAGATGCCGAGAAGAAAGGCATTCTGGATCAGATTGCGGAATCTTGCCATTCTTTAAAAGAAAACCGCGTTTACAACTGCTTGTCGACAAAGTTCGTCGCCGCTCTAAAGAGCAAAGACAAATCCAAAAATATCACCACCGAAGAAGCTTTGGATTTTTATAACGAAGAAATCAAACCACGTCTTCTTTCCAAAGCCGCTGAGGCGCGCAGAAGCTACGAAAGATCTTTGCGCGTTTCCATGGGTCAAGACGCTTTGAACTCGCTAGAGTCTTCGGATGGTTTGATGTCGAGCTCTCAGGACATCGTTGACGAACTTTCCAAGTCAGTTCGTGAATTGATTGAACAGGTTCCAGGTAAATATGAATCGGTCAGAAAAGCTTTGTTGTCTGCACACACGGACATCATTAAATTTGAGGCCGCTCAATATAAAACAGCGTTGAATCGCGAATTGACAACAACGAACACACAAGAATACCCCTATCTACAATATGCTCGCATGAAACAAGGTGAAAACTTGGAAAGCATCTTCCAAACTTTCCACCAGAATACGACTTTGGGTCTTCAAGGTGCGGCTTCCAAAGGTTTCATCACTACAGAGCAAGAAAATCAGTACTACCGACTATTGAATGAGTTCAACACATCCTTGACTCAAGCCATCTTCAATAATGGATCCGCATTGAACGGCGTCGTAACGACTCCCACTTTGGATTTGAATGCTCGCCTTGCTAATCCCGGCCGCGGTTTGGTTCCAGGTGCAGTCGTAAATCCGGGAATTTCTAACAGAACGGGTGCTCCTCAGGTGACTGTGTCTCCGGGCATCGTGCCACAAACCTTCTCGGCTCAACAAATGGCACCCGGCACTTTACCAAACTTCATGCCTCAGAATAACAGTGGCGTTAGTTTCGGTCCGGTCAGTCCTATCTCTCCGCAGTCTCTTCAGCAAAGACTGGACATCCGCGGAAGATTCTAAGAACAGAAATGACAACCAATCCTCCAACGGGCTCACGACGAGCCCGTTTCCTTTTTTCCGAACAACCCCGATGATGACGCAAAAGCTTGCCGCCATAGTGGCGGTCAAAGACCCGGTGAAGTATATGATTTTTTAAAAGTTCTTTTTTAGCATGGACGTTTGCTGCGAACGGCTTGCCCCTCGGCAAAAAAAATCCCGGGGGACTTTCGCCCCCCGGGCCCTGCTCACCACCAAACAAGATGTATTCAGTAAGTCATCAAGCTGTCGTACAAGTTGCAATCAAGTTGTTATCAAAAGCTGATGGCGGCTTTAGATGCAAATCCAAATGTAAAACTATTCTCTAAACCGTCGTTGCCATTTTTAAAGGCGCTGCCGGGGAAGAGAAGACCAAGCTGATTTACCCATTGAATTTTTTCAGATGGTTTGTAAATCACTTCGATATCCCATTCTAGGCCCAGATCTTTTGAAGAATCAACAGAGTTTTTTACGACATTCGAAATTTGTGCCCACACGAGTGTGTTGCGAACGTCTACTTTTTCATTCCATAAGTAATTCACTGATGGTGCAACATAGATCGTGTTGCTCACGAGTTCATCATCCGCAGAGTTGCCAACACCAGGAAGAACTGTGGAATTCGCGGCATCAACACCTGTGCGATAGGCATTGGTGTTCAAGAAATCTTTTTTTCCCAGACGGTGATTGAACAAAAGCATCGCCGGTCCGTAGTTGCGATTGAACGCATAACCGCTGAACTCGGTTGATGAAGGGTCATCACCGGTCGCCATCCCCAGCATCAATTTGTAATCCCATTTGGATTCATTTTTCTGGCTGTAGATTTCCGCAGCGATACCGAAACCGTTGACGCTGACGTCTTCTGTGCCTTTTGTCACGCCAGATTCACCACTTTGAAAACCAGCTTCCAATTTGAAACCGAAAGCGTCGAAACCACGACCCAAAACAAAGTTTGTTCTTTGAATATTCAAATCAGAATTGACGGCATCGCCACCCATGGCAACGATCTGACCAGCGTCATATCCCAAAACTTCTTTTACGCCTTTAACATTTTCCTGATAAACGCCAAGCAAAGATCTATTTTCTTCGCTTTCATATTGAAGTTGGAAACCCGTTGTCGAGATGGTGCCACCTTGACCGTACCCATTAGATTGTCTACGGCTCAATTGCGGCATGAAGAACCAGTCACCCACGACGATCTTGTAAGCGATCATATCGCGTGTATCATACCAGTGATCGAAAAGACCTTTGCCCGCGTTGTACGTCATGCCCAAGCCGAATTCGAAAGGTGCACGGCCGACGATCAAGGCTCCGTATTCCTGATTTACGTTAAGGTAAAGTTGACTGACTTTCAAATCAGCAGAACCCTGATTAGAAGAAGTGGCTACCTCTGTGTTTGCATTCAATCCCCAGATTTCGCCTACTTGCGAGTTCGGATATTGAGTGCTGTTTAAAACATCAATACGCGAAATGATGTTCACACCATCCGCCGCGATGATTTTCGGGCTTAGGTAAAGATAGTTCAAACCGTAGGCTTTTCTTTCAGATGGCGATCCCAATGATGGCTTGTCGATCTCTGTCCATTCCGCGCGGTAACCACCGCTCCAATCCAAACTCATGGCGTGGGCTGATGTGGACAAAAGCGCCACAGAAAGACCCAATGCTTTCAAAAGATTCTTATTCATTTTTATTCCTTTATTTTGCGACCACGCCAAGGACATCCCCCTCGCGAAGGATGATGAGGTCTTCGTTTTGAATTTCTATTTTATTGCCCGCGTATTCAGAAAAAATCACTTTATCACCGACCTGCACGTCCATCGGCTTCAAATGACCTTTTTTTGTCATGTGACCGCGACCAACAGCAACCACACTTCCCTGAAGATTGCCGGACGTGTCAGCAACGGTGTCGGGAATGTATAATCCCCCTGGAGTCATTTTTTCTGCACCAGAAAGTTGCACAATCAAACGATCATCCAAAGGAGTGACGAAACCGCTGAGATCCAAATTCTTCACCGCTTTTGTTTCTTTGACCAAATGAGAAGCCTTCGGAGCAGCCGCCGTCTTTTTGACCGGAGCCTTCGCCGTTTTTTTCGCCGCGGCCGATTTCACCGTTTTCTTAGCAGCCGTCTTCTTGACGGCCGCTTTTTTTACGGCGGCCTTCTTCACAGGAGCTTTTTTTCCTGCGCTTTTTTTCGCAGAACTTTTCTTAACCGGTGCTGATTTTTTTGCGACTTTTTTTGGAGTTTTTTTAGAAGCGGTCTTTTTGACGACCTTTTTTACATTGGCTTTTTTAGCAGAAGCTTTCTTCTTAGCCACAACCAATCCTTTCATTCAAACAAGCTTTCAGAAAATAATTCGCTCATTTGCTTCACAGAGAGTTTTGCACTACTCTTTACATATATGTTGCGACCACGATTAAAGACTATTTTAGTTGCTTTTACAATCCTTGTGACGCTTGTAATCATCTCTGGCCTTGGTGTTGGCGTCTATGCTTACTTTGCACTGGAAAAAGAACTGACCGAAAAATTGGAATCCAAAAAGTTCATAATTCCGACTGAATTCTACGCCGCACCTCCCACATTTTATGCCAACAGTGTTATCCAGATTTCTGACGTGGAAAAACAACTTCTGCGCCAAAACTATCGCCGTCGCGAATATGACCAACGCATTCTTCCCGGGGATTATTTTATTGCAAATCGGGAACAATGTGCGGCCCGCCTTCAGATAGGACTTAACGAAAATCAAGAAGTCTGTATCGGCTGGGTGACGCAAGAAACCTCTACCGTCGATGTGGACAGCTCCCTGCAGGTTTTGGTCGTGCAAAAGGATCATTTGGTTTCTCAGGTTTTCAAAGGGGCCCCTTTTACCGAAGTGAGTGAGGCCTACGCCGAAGCTCCTCTTCTTGCTCAATACATCGGCAACGAACCGCTCATGCAAAGAACAGTGACTTTGGGTGAAGTGCCGCCCATGTGCCTGAATGCCATCATGGCCATCGAAGATGCGCAGTTTTTAGAACACGGCGGAGTCAGCATCAAAGGCATCTTCCGCGCATTGCTTAAAAATATCGCAGCCGGACGCCGCGCCCAAGGTGGCAGCACGATCACGCAACAGCTTGTGAAGAATTACTTCTTAACCAGCGAACGCACTCTGAAACGCAAGCTTCAAGAGTTTGTGATGTCCATTTTGTTGGAGTCCCGTTTTTCCAAAGATCAGATTTTGGAAACCTATCTCAACGTGATTTACATGGGACAAAACGGCGCCTTTCAAGTTCGAGGTTATGGTTCCGCCGCCCGTTATTACTTCGGCAAAGACATCGCAGATTTAAATCTTAGCGAATGTTCATTAATGGCTGCCATCGTCAACAGCCCCGGCCTTTACAACCCTTTCCGTAAACCCGTCAATGCTGAACGCCGCCGCCATCTGGTGCTGGAGAAGATGCAAGGACTGAAATTTGTCTCTAAAGAAGAGGCAGACATCGCGGATCGCATGCCTCTTCCCGGAGAACCACGCACTCAGGCTTCCGAAACGGCGCCTTATTATCTGGATGCGGTTCGCAAGCAGTTGCTTTCACAAAACATCAATCCAGAAGGTCTTAAAATTTTCACGGCGTTGGATTTGGAAGCGCAAGAGGTGGCGCAGATGTCACTGAGCAACCACCTGGACAATCTGGAAAAAAACAATAAATACATCAAGGGTCTGCACGACAAGGGTCACAATCTTGAAGGCAGCGTTTTAGTCGCCAATAACTCTACCGGGTTGGTCAGCGTTGTTGTCGGCGGTCGCAATTACCGAATGACTCAGTTCAATCGCGCTATCGACGGTCATCGCCAGATCGGCTCGATCATGAAGCCCTTCGTTTATTTGACCGCACTTTTAAACGAAACCCCCGAAGGACATCCCTACACGCCGATCACTTTGCTAAATGATGAAAAATTCAACTATAAGTACGAGGGGCAAACGTGGTCTCCGGTGAATTACGGCAAGCAGTATTTCGGTTCGGTTCCGATGTTCTATGCATTGAAGAATTCTCTCAATGCCGCGACAGCCTCTTTAGGCATTGCGGTTGGACTTGGGAATGTCGTTGATGTCACTCATACGATGGGCGTCACCTCAGAACTGAAGTCGTTTCCTGCGATGACTTTAGGGGCCTTTGAAATGTATCCGAAAGAAGTGCTGCAAAGCTATATGACTTTGGCCAAAATGGGACAGAAGCAACCGATCTCTTTCGTAAGACGAGCGGTGAATTCGGAAGGGACCGAAGTCTTTGTTCACAAGATAAGCACCGAACCGACAGTGGATTCTGCGGCCGTTGCAAGCCTTGTGGGTATGATGAAACAAACGGTGCTGTCAGGAACGGCCCGATCTATCACTCTGAGCGGCTTTCAAAACCCAGCCGCTGGCAAAACGGGCACGACCAGCGATAATAAAGACGCCTGGTTCGCAGGATTCACACCCTATCTGACATCCGTTGTTTGGGTGGGCTACGACAATAATATTCCCCACCGCCTGACAGGTTCCAGTGGCGCTGTTCCCGTATGGACCTCTTTTATGAAGAAGATTGGCACACGCTTCCCTGCCGACGACTTTACTTGGCCAGAAAACACCAAAAAAGTTGTTTTAGATCAAAGCACCTTGGAATCTTTGAATGCTTATAAAGAAAACGATCCAGCCCAGGTCGAACTGATCTTTGACGCCAACAAAGCGCCTGAAGGATTTTAAAGTTTAATTTCTAAGCCTTCGTAGGCAAAGTCCCATGGAATCGGCGCCAGAGTTTCACCATTTCTGGCGGCGAATTTTTCGCGAGATTCGTAGTATTCACGCGTCTGTCTTTTAAGTTCTAAGACCTGTTCAATGCGCGCACCGGGATCATGATGCGCAAACAAAATGCGCTTAATTCCCTCACGCAAAGCAATGTCCAAGCCCACTTGAGCCGCACTGTGCCCCCAGTTCGCCTTTTCCGCCAATTCAGGAAGAGTGTATTGCGCATCGAAATACATCAAGTCCACGTTTTGATACAGTGGCAGGTCATCGGCCAGCTCTTCACGAGTGACCCGCGTGCCTTCGGTATCAACACAATGGGCATAAACCTTCCCTTCGCTTTCGACTTTCAAGCCCCAACAAGGATCCGGATGGTCTAGTTGATAGGGTGTCAAAGTCATGTCCTCAAGGTGAAAGGGCTTCCGTGGTTCCAATGTATGAAACACCACCTTCGCCTTCAACGCTTCAAAGGGAACAGGAAAGTAAGGTCGACTGAAAATGCCCCGAATTAATTTTTCAAGTTCGGGTTGAACGGCGTAATAGTGCACTTCACAGCCCGGAATAAAATGCGGTGTGAAGAAGGGCAATCCAATGACATGATCCCAGTGAAAATGAGTCATGAATATATGGAAGGCCCCTTTGGAACGGCCGGTAGTGCCGGTCATAATGCGCTCACTGAGATTACGAATACCGCTACCACCGTCGATAATTAATTGCGCCTTATTGCTTTGAATCTCTACGCAGGTCGTAGCTGCGCCATAGCCGCCAATACTGGGAACTTCGGCGGTCTGAATGTACTTAGAAATCTGCGAGGGGTCACGATAGCCCATAGAGAAGAAGTTACGAAGAACTCCTTCTATATGATAAGTCCAATCCGTTGGCGGCGGCGCTGACGGAAGAGATCCCCGCACTCCCCAAAATTTTATCGTGAGCGACATATCAATCAGGATACGGATTTATAAAAACGAATCAAATACATATTAGGAGCTGGACTTTTTATTATAGTTCACAACGACATAATCAGACCATGGTACGGCCTGACAGGTCCTAACGATGCGAGCCCCCTCCACATCCTGACTGGTTTTGCCTTCTTCGATCAGAGCCTCGCACGTTCCACAACGACCTTCCATACAACTGTAAGGGGGAGTGAGTTGAGCAATCAAAGCAAGGTCTAAAAGAGTGCGCCCTTCTTCAGCAACAACCTCTGTCGTTTGATCTCCGATGATAAATTTTACTTTCATGCGTCTATTCGAACACTCCGGGAAATCCCGTACAACCTGTTTATGGTATCTAGCGACATTTACCGGTAATTCGCTCTAATTTCGTATTTTTTGCTTTTGTATTCTTAGGATTCCTTGGTAAGCCTTCGTGTCGCCCTGAACGGACGTTCTGGATATTGAAGCTTGGAAGCTTTTTAAGAAGGGAATGGATTATGATTAAAAGACATTGGTTCACGCTGCTTTTGGCATCGGGTTTCTTGTTCAATGTTGCCCCTGCTCACGCAGGCTGGGAAGTTTTAAAACCCGCTAACATTTGGGAAAGAATCCAAAAGGAAGTTGCCAAGCAAGACATCGGTGCAAGCGTTAGTTTGGTGAATGCTGAAATCCTGGAAGGTATTTCGACATCTCTGCGATACAAAATCGAATCCGAGCCCTCTTACGTCAATGGCTTCTACACTCGCATTGACAAATATTCTTTGAACTTTGGCCTTAACCCAGGGGACTTCATTGACGACTTGGATACACCGATCGGCATGAGTTTGGAAAAAGGTTCCGAGATCATTTTCGCCCGTCAGTTTAAAAGCCAAAAAGATTCTTTGTTGGCTTTGCCCTACACACCTAGAAATCTTCCGTTCACAGCCGAAAAGGCCCTTGAGCGTCTTGAACCGGGCGACTTCGTGGCTTTTGAAGGCCGCCTTGCCTTCGTTGTTTCATTAAGTCATGACATACTTAAGGGAGAATTCACTGCGGGCGCCTCTACGCACGCTCTCATCTCGGGTGAATTCATGGTCCATGTTTTCCGCATGGCCGATGATAAGATCCGGGTCAAATTGATCGCCGTTCGTGGCAAAGGCGTCGGAGCCAATGCGGGCATCGATCTTGCCGATGAACTTGAAGTTCTTGGCGTCAGCATCATCGACGATCGTATCCAAAAATGGTTAAGCATCACGCCGCTCAATTTAGGTGCGGGTCTTAATAAAAATGACGTCGTCATGTTGGACTACGTCTTTGACCTAAGAAACCCGGACGCCGCCAAAGCTTACGACAGCTTGATGCTATATAAAGTGCAGCTCAAGGATATTAAAGTCGCAAATCCTTTGGTGACTCGTAAAGATTTGACCCAAGAACTTTTGGCAGACTTAACAGACATCGAAAACATCGCTTTAGAAGACGGCTTGTTGCCGCCGGAACAACGTCGTATTGATCGCGTTTTCAAAGGTTCTTCCGAGGGCTTTAACAAAGATGCACGAATGAAATTCGGTCTAAGTCTTTGGAAGTTTGAAGCCGGCAAAGCTTATGGTGAAAACAAGGTTTTAAGTTACGATAAACAAGATAAAGAGCAGTATTTCTTACTGGACACCTTGTCGCGCTATAAAAAGACCAAAATCTTTTTCGGTCTTTTCGGCGAAGAGACTTTGATGACTTCCAACTTGCTGTTCACGGCAGACTCGAATTGGGTTCCACAGCGCTTTGTGACTTTGACTTCCGCTGCGGAAATGAAGATGCGTGATGTTTCCAGACGTGACGTGGCTGAAATTCAACGCTTGGTAAAGGAAACTATCGGCGAAGAAGAATTTAATAAAATTCCTTGGCACAATTGGGATGATGGTGCGAAAAAGCATGTAAACGGATACTTCAAGCAAGAGGTGTTTTTCAATCCTGAGGCCTTGAATGTCTTGCCATACATGACCGAGAAAGCTTTGGCAGTCCGCTTTAAGCAATATATCAGCGAAAAAGGTCGCCCTCGCTCTCGCCCCTTCGTTGGTGGCAACAGCCCGATTGATTATCTTACAAACTGGCTGGCGGCCTTTACTGGCGACGTCAACCGAGTGGCTGCACGCCTGAAAATCGTGACGGATCCAAAGAGAACAGTGCAAGAGCGATTCGATGCTTTCGAAGACTTACAACAAATGCCCATCTGGAAAGAACGCGGCATCGGCTTTTTGATCTCTTTTATCTCTGAAGAAGATCGTCCGAAGTTTCTTCGCTACGAAATGATTTTGTCCGCTAAGGGGACAAAAGGAATTCAATACAGCTTCGGGACTTTTGCCGAAGAAAAGCTGTATCGCTCATTGATGTATATCCAAAATATCATCAACAACCGTTCTTTCGATTTACGTCTGTATACAGACTCGAATGGCGAATTCCGCACGACGGCAACAGCGCCTTAAGAAGAACAGCCCATCAAGAATAAAAAACCCGCTTTAACGCGGGTTTTTTTATGTCATCCACATCATCAGCGACCACGGAAATTCTTAGACTGGATCACCGACCCCGTCCTTAAAATCGCCTCATTATGGGAAGATTCAGAAGCCAGCCCCTCCAGGCGCACTAAATATATTTTGATTTCGTTCCGATATCCCATTTAGAAGGATATCTCATGTCAGCACTTTCCTACATTACGGTGACCGCACTACTGCTTCTTTCGATTCAAGGCCGAGGTGAATCCCTAGAGAGCTACGCGAAAAAGTTGGCCTGGACAGCCGCAAATATCAATAGCACTGAAGTGACTCGTGCATTTCACGGAACTTACCAAAGTATTTTAAACAGCCCCGCACAATATCCTGAATTTGACAGTTCAGAAGGCAAAAAACTCTTACGGCAAAGCGAAAACCTTATGGGGGTTCTCAAGCTTAAGGAAAGGCTCAATCAGTGCCCCGTCGGCCATGCAAAGGCGATGGCTGCGCTAAATAATCTAGATGCCTCTTTGGCTGCTCATGCCTTGGATAGCAATAATTGCGTGACCGAAAATACACCTCGTTCTTCCGCTCAGGATCTTGGGAAGGTCGCTCGCCACGTCGAAGAAGATCGAAAGCAGAAAGCCAAAGAAAAGATTCTTTCCTATGCTCAGGCGCAATTAAATACTACGAAAACATATTGGGAAGATATCGCGAAGAAAAAAAGTGCCGTGGATATTGCCGTAGATCTCACGGTTCGGGAAAAAGACTTAGATATCAATCCGCCTTCCGAGGGCGTCGATCTTCTCTTCTATACAAAAGCTATCACCAAGCGAAGCGACAAGAAGTTCATTAGAGCCAAAGATGTTAAAGAAGCCCTGAAGGAAGTTCAGGGGGAGCTGCAAACTCATCAAAACTATCTTAACGATATCTCTGGCGAAAACGATGTTGATGAAAATTTGCAAAATTTGATCGTTTCGAATCCAGCGGCAGCGGCGCGATTTCTAATGGAAAATCCAGACTCTTTCGACTTGATTTGCAAAACCCTCCAAGATTACGACAAACGCGCCCAGCGTAATGAAAAGTTGGAAAAAGTCGTCTTCTGGGGAGGTCTTGTTGTCGGCGGCGTTCTTCTGGCGACAGGCATTGGTGCCGGAGCCGGAGCCCTCGTGCTGTCGGGGACCGCAGCGGCGGGGACTTTAGCCACTGTGGCCGCAGGATCTGCGATCGCGGGAACAGCCTTAGGGGCTGCGGAAACGGTCTACTCTTCCAGTCGAGCGCACCAACTATTCATTGAAGCGCAAACCGCCCGGGCATCCGCTTTCGCTGAAACCGGATCTCGTGATCGTTTTTCGCAAATGCAAAATTTAGAGTCTGAAGCTAATGAGGAACTCATCTCTGCAAGCCTATCCGCGGCTTCAATGATTCCATTCGGAGCCGGATTTAAAGTCATGAAAAATGCCGCAAAAGCTTCACGGGCGGCACAGATGAGTGAAGTTGCAGCCACGAAAGCCCTGTCCGGCACTTTGAAAGAAGTGGCCAATGATAAGGTTGCTTTAGAAGTCTTCGAGAAGGCGCAAAAAAAGGTCAGCAACGAAGAAATGGGCGAATTTTTAGGGGTGCTGTCTCAGCTCCCGGCTCACCAACAGCAGGAAATTTTAAAACTGGCCAAAGAAAAACCTGACAGCCTGGCGAAAGCCATTCGCGAATCTACGAAACCTGGAGTTTGTCGATGAAAATAATTTTTTTCTTCGTTCTTATATGGTCCTCGTTATCCTATGGCGATGAGTTTTCTGCGCAGATCGACAGACTTCGCAACTCGAAAACTTTCTATGATTTGTTAGAGGTCAGCCCCCAGGCAACTGATGACGAAATACGCAAAGCCTATCGACGAATGGCGCGCATTTTTCACCCAGACTTGCATGCAACAGATCCGACAAGATCAAGAATTTCGACAGATGTGATGCAGAAACTGAATCGCAGTCGAGAAGTTTTAACTGACCCCGTCGCAAAACGAAATTACGATTCAACCCTTCGCAATAAGCCAAGCCAAAACACGCGCTCACAAAGTTCGTCATCCTCTGCGGGCAAAGGGACTTCTTACTCTTATTCATCTTCATCTTCATCTTCATCGTCTTCGCGGCAGTCTTCCGAACGCCCCTATAACTTTGAGGACTTTGACACCAGTTCCAAAGGAACTTCAGGAACGAGTAGCAAATGGACGCCTCCTGAATTTGAAGAGCCCTCCGTGAACCCCCACAAAAAATCAGAAGGCTGGGGCACTTGGGAAAGAGGTCAGGAGAAGGCCTGGAATCCCCAAGAATTTAGCGATGCCGAAGAACCCAAAGGTAGAAGTTCCTCTTCTGGACAGAATCGTTCACAGACTTCCCCAAACTCAGAGTCGTCTTACCGGGAAACGTCGCAACGATCCTCTGCTGCCGGGCCGACGGAATCGCCAAGAACCTCCACCACTTCAGCTCCCGAGCCTGATATGCCTCGTACTCAAGCTGGGTCTTCGTATTCTCCCGGAGCCAGACAGGCAAAAAAAGCGACTGATCTTTATGAGAATGTCTCCCGCTGTGGGCGCGGATTCTATAAAAGTGTGATCGATACGATGATGTAACCGGCAACAGGGGCTTTCACTTCAAGCCCCCGCCTTGCAAAACAAGAAGCTGATTTGTCCTCACTGTGTCTATACATTGTCCTACCTTGTATTAGTTACCTTTTGCTCCCACGCCCCTGGCGATAGAGCCAAAAACACACCATATTAATTCCCATAAGATCATGAAATTATTGAGTTAATTAAAATTACCCAGGCGTCTCATTTTGGAACAGTTATTGCATTACCTTAATGCGCATGGAACAACGACGATACAAAGACATTGTAGCATTTAAATGGGGACAAAACGCTCCCTTGGCGTTCCATGCTCGCAATCTGGAAGTCGCTGAAATTTCAGAAGACACTTGGGCCTCAATGGAAGACGCCGCGAAATCGACTGAGGCGGGCCATGAACTGGCGATCTGGGAAAGTGACGCCAATCCCGACGTCAAATCAGGTAAACTAGAGCCCGGCATCCGCAGCCTCACTATTAACGTCACTCAAATCTGCAATCTCAAATGCACCTATTGTGCAGCCGGTGGCGACGGAACTTACGGCGAAGCCCAAACCAAAATAAATGTCGAAAAAACCCTGCCCCAGTTGCAGTTCTTTTTGGAAAGACTTCCTGCAAATAGCAATTTCAGGATTACCTTCTTGGGCGGTGAGCCCTTGCTTTATCCAGAAGGAATTCAAGAAATTGCAAACTACGTAAGACTGATGGCTGCAGGTCGAAATATTCGTCCGCAGTTTTCAATTGTCACTAACGGCACTTTAATGAATGAGAAAACATTAAGTGTTCTAAAAAATATCAAAGCCAACATCACTATCAGCCTTGATGGGCCGGCAAGCATAAATGATAAAGCTCGTCCAACCAAAAACGGGACAGGTAGCACCGAACTCGTTATCGAAGGCCTTAAACTTCTTAGTACGGCCCGAGAGTCTTTAGGACGCCTCACTCTGCACGGCGTGTTTAACAGTGATAACATGAATCTTGTTTCGGCTTACGACTTCTACCGTGAATTTGACGTGGATAAATATGAATTCACATATTCAGTGGCAGACAATGACGAAGCCAGCAACAAGGAATTCGTTCAGCAAATGAATCACATTGCCAAGAAGGCTTTTACTCTTGGTGGCGAAACGGAGCTCAGAAAAATAGGCGCCTTCGACCAGTACTTTTCCGCATTGGATAATCAACAACAAACGGAAAACTATTGTGGCGCGGGAAAGTCTTTCCTTATGGTAGATGCGAAAAACAATCTGTTCACCTGTCCTTGGGAAGTGGGCAACAAGGCCGAACAGGTCGGTCAAGGATCGCATTTAGACCTTGAGAAACTAGAACAATATCAGAGCCCGTTAATCGAAAAGAATAGCTGTCAAAGCTGCTGGGCGCGTTATCTTTGCGGCGGCGGCTGCATGTTTATACATAAACAAAGTACGGGCAATAAACATCAAAAAGACGGTCAGTTTTGCTATCGCACCCGCAGCTTGATTAGTACTGCATTATTATATTATAAAATCAGCAGGGAATCCTGCTAAGAGGAACTTATGACAAAGAAAACACATATTAAAAAAGTAAAGCCTCTAAAGCCTGTTCTGCCAAATCCTGCCATTAAAGGTGGCGGTTCTGGAACTGGTGAAGGCTGCATCCCTGTTCGCTAAACTTTTTTAAAAAAGACATTAAGGACTTATGCCTCTTCCTCCCTCCCCCGAAGAGAAATCAGTTCCCTCTAAAAAGGGCAACTATCAAGCACTTGCGCTGCGGGTCTTATTCGCGGTGGGGATTTCTATTCTTTTAGCGCAAACGAACCTGGAATACATCGAGTCCTATCTTTATGACCTTAGAAATCGCACAAAGCTTTTCAACTCGACATCGGGAAATATCGAACTCGTCTATATCACGCCAAAAACTATTCAAACCTATAAAGGCTTTCCGTCCGCGACCGAACAAACGAAACTTTTACGTTTGCTAAAGGCCCAAAGCCCCAAAGCCGTCGTTTATGACTTCGATCTCAACGAGACTCCTGGAGCGACGAGTGAAAAGGACATTTGGGAATCGAACATCGTTTCTGACAAAAATGTCTTTGTGGCGGGACGTTCGACCCCTTTGAAAGGGGAAGAAAACCAGTTGGTTCTACAACAACCTTTTGAGCAGATCTCTCTTTCGCCGTCGCCAAAGACAACAGATCTCGTCAATTTTGCGAAAGACGGCGTCACCCGACGAATGATTTTAACCTACCAAGATCGCCCGTTGCTTTCCACACACTTGGCGGGTCTTTTCAACTCGGGAATTCAAAACGTAAAAAGCATCCGTGGGGTTTTTGATTTTTACGGAACCGATCAAGCTTATATTAATTTTCATCCTGCTAAATCATTTCCCTCAACCTCTTTTGAATCCTTACTGCAAGGAGATGTGAATCCCGAAAGATTCAAAGATAAAATTGTCCTGATTGGTACGGATCTTGGCTTAAATGAGGCGGAATATATTCAAAGCCCCTACAACCGGGATGCCATGGCCATGACCCGGATTGAATTGCAGGCCAACGCCATTGATACTCTGATCACCGACTCGGCACCGATACGAGCTAGCAAATACGTAAACTGGTTTTTAATCCTGATAGCTTCTTTGTTAACGACTCACGTTGTTCTGACCATGAAGCCCGCTCAGGGTCTTATGGTCTTGGGCGGCACTCTTATCGGTTTTGTGGGTATAAGCTCACTAGCGTTCTGGGTGGGTGGCCTGTGGTTGCCCATGGCGGCACCGCTTTTAACAATCTTCCTTTGCTACTACTTCTTCATTCCGTATCGCCTGATCGTCGAAAATCGACGTAGCTGGGAATATTACCAGAAGAACAGACTTTTAAGTCAGGTTGAAGAACTTAAAACGAATTTCATTTCGATGATGTCTCACGACCTAAAAACGCCGATTGCGCGCATTCAGGGAATGACGGACATGATTTTGGCGGACCCGGTGACGCTGAGTCCGCAACAGCGTGAAGCTGTCGACACCATCCGACACTCTTCCGACGATCTTTTGAAGTTTATCAATGCGATTCTGAATTACGGAAAAATCGAAAGCCAGGGCGTACAGCTTAATTTACAAAGCAAGGATATCAACAACCTGCTTCAAGAAGTCATTCGCAAGCACGAGTTTCTTGCGAAACTGAAACGCATCCAAATTGTTTCCGAACTAGAACCCATGTTTCCCATTCCGGTCGATGCCGATCTGATGAAACAAGTGTTCTCGAACCTGGTCGAAAACGCCATTAAATACAGCCCGGAAGACACCAAAATCATGGTTTCCAGCGAAGAGTCTGCCACCAAAGTCGTTGTCCAGGTCGCCGATCAAGGCCCTGGCATACCCGCCGATGAGCTGCCAAATATTTTCATGAAGTTTTTCAGATCCAAGAACGCCAAAAGCTCGCCGATCAAGGGGTCAGGATTGGGGCTTTATCTGGCTAAATACTTTACAGAACTCCATCATGGACGTCTTTTTGTAGAATCTTCCCATGGTAATGGTTCCACATTTACGGTAGAACTACCTATCGAGCAAGGGGGTACACATGCTTAAGGTTTTGGTTGTAGACGACGATCAGGGCTTAAGACTCTCAGTTAAATCCGCACTCGCAGTCACTCAAAGATTTGAGGTTGACGAGGCTTTCGATGGTGTCAATGCCATGGAAAAGATCAAAGGCGGAG
Organism: Bdellovibrio sp. ArHS; assembly: GCF_000786105.1. Classification (NCBI taxonomy): domain Bacteria; kingdom Pseudomonadati; phylum Bdellovibrionota; class Bdellovibrionia; order Bdellovibrionales; family Pseudobdellovibrionaceae; genus Bdellovibrio; species Bdellovibrio sp. ArHS. The sequence goes on along the minus strand of NZ_JTEV01000010.1, from coordinate 25,290 downwards.
ACAAAAAATACGATCTTGTGATTCTTGATGTCGACATGCCTCGCATGAACGGTCTTGAAGCCCTTCGCCAAATTAAAGAGTTCGATCCAGGTATCATCGCGATTATTATGACCGCGCACGCAACCTTGAATGATGCCATCCAGGCCGTCAAAGATGGTGCTTACAACTATCTTCCTAAACCAGTCGGCAGTGAGCAACTGCTTGAGCTGATCGACAAAGCCGTCAATGCCCACAATTTGATTTCAAATATCGCCGCTTCCGCACCCGTCATGCACGAAGCCGGTCGTAAAATCATCGGTCACACGTCCCAGATGCAAAAGGTGTTTAATATTATTCACCGCCTGGCGAAAGTGGATACGCCCGTTTTGATTCGTGGTGCTTCCGGAACGGGTAAAGAACTTGTTGCCAAAGCGATTCACTACAATTCAGCTCGTAAAGATGAAAAATTCGTAGCCATCAACTGTTCGGCCATTCCAGAGAATCTTTTTGAATCTGAACTTTTCGGTCACGAGAAGGGCTCTTTCACCGGCGCAGACCAACGTAAAATCGGAAAATTCCAGTTCGCAGAAGGCGGCACTTTGTTCCTGGACGAAGTGGGCGATATGCCACAACTGATGCAGGTGAAAATCCTGCGTGTTCTGCAAGAAAAACTGTTCACTCCCGTGGGCTCTAACCGTGAGTTCCCCACAAACGTCAGAATCATTGCCGCGACGAACAGACCCCTTGAAGATATGATCAAAGCGGGCACCTTCCGTGAAGATCTGTTCTATCGTTTGAATGTCGTGCCCATCTTCTTGCCCGCTTTGGCAGAACGAAAAGACGACATGGAACACATGGTGAACATCTTCATCAAGAAGTTCAATCAGGCCCACGGTAAACGCATCAATGGCATCGCTCCGGATGCAATGGCCGTTTTGAAAAAGCACACTTGGCCGGGCAATATTCGAGAACTTGAAAACGTGATTGAACATGCCTTCGTTTTGGAAATGTCGAACATCATTACGATTGCTTCTTTACCCGAATCTTTATTGATTGCGACGGGCACTAACTTGATTGATGTTCCGCCAGTGATGGAAACGGCTCAAAGCGTGGCTTCTGCAGGAATTGCGTCGGCTACTCAAGCCCATGCATCTTTGGGTGACGATGAAGATTCTGATCTGGGTGCTGATTCTGAAGATCTAGATAGCGAAGAAATTCTGCCTTACAACGGCACTGAAAATCTGGACTTCAACGCCCAGAAAGAAGCCTTCGAAAAAGAGTTTATTATCAAGGCTCTTAAGACGTTCCGTGGACGGATCAATCAAACGGCCCTCCACGCCAATATTCCGAAAAAGACACTTCTGCGCAAAATCGAGAAGTACGGAATCGTGGCGAAAGACTACGCCAACTAAACGAATTTAACAGAATTTAGAAGCCCACAAGGTGAAAGCTTTGTGGGCTTTTTTATTTGCTCTAACGGGGGCAGAGCAGATCTTGAAAAGAAAAAATCAAGAAAAACCTCCGTCCTTCATTTCGTTTTTCGCGATGCCTCTAGTTTTGTAATTGAAAGACACCCCCTGCATCTAGATTTGCATATTTTTTGAGCATAGAAATATTAGGATTTTGTCGTGAGCTACATTGACTCACAGTAATGGGTTCTGTAGTTTCAGTCCCTCACCTGCCGGAGAACTTTAATCGATGACCATGAACCCGTTGCCACCACAGGCATACACGAAAGAGACGTTGCTAAAAGCCTATCAATGGCTGACTGTGCAAAACTCTTCGATCAAGGAAATGGCAACGACTCCGGATATTCTGGTGAGCCTGTACCTGAAGGCCACTCGCGATGGCGACCACGCCCTGGATCGCCCCAGCATTCAAAACTTCAAAAATGAACTAAAAAGCCTCGCAGGAATGATGGGTGAACTGGACGGTCCGTCTTCTCGCCCCGCGATGACTTCTCGTCAGTCACAAGTGGTTACGCCAGTTCAGCAAGTCCAGCAGGTTCAACAGGTTCATGTAGTTCCAACTCCGGCAGCGGCCACAGCGACACAAACTCAGGTTTCTTATACCGAGAAAACCGTCACCGCGACGACTCTTCAGCCGGATTTAATGAGTCTCTTGGATTCCTGCTCTCAAGGCATGATTCAGGAAGTCAAAGATGAATTCAATTTGAGTTCCGACTTGGAAGCCCTTCGTATGTTGATAAAGGTCGGTTACAGCCGTTCCAAGGTGCTTCTTAAGTAGTCTTTGCTTGGTCCGCAACAATTGCGCTATACTCCCCTGCATGAAACGTAAATATATCTGGCTTGTACTCATCTCTGCTTTTCTTGTGGCTTTAGATCAAGTTATTAAGGTCTATGTTCACACGCACTTTCATCTGGGTGAATCCATCTCTGTGATTCCGAATTTCTTCAACATCACTTACGTTAGAAACTTTGGGGCCGCTTTCGGATTTTTGGCAGAAAGCCATCCGGACTTCCGCGAGATTTTCTTTTTGGCTATGCCACCGATCGCTTTGATCATCATCCTGGGCATTCTTCGCGGCGTGAAAGATGAAGACACCAAGCAGATTCTTGCTCTTTCAAGCATTTTCGGAGGCGCCATCGGAAACTACATTGATCGCATTCGTTTCCGCTATGTGATCGACTTTTTGGACTTCCACATCTACAACCGCTGGAGCTGGCCAGCCTTCAATATCGCCGATATGGCTATTGTCGGCGGTGTAGGACTGCTCTTGCTTCTGATGTTTATAGAAAATAAAAAGAAAGAAAAAGAAAAGGAAGGCGCGGTTTAGCGCCTTTTTTATTATTTATTCGGGATGTTTTTGCGAAGCTTTCTTTGCAGACTTTGGCGATGCAAACCCAGCTTCTTTGCTGCCTGAGTGATATTTCCATCAGAACTTTGCAGAACGTAATCAATATACTCGCGCTCCATGCGGGCCAAAGAAATTTCCTGTTCCGGCACTTCCTCACCGATATTCTGATCGGTAAAGGCTTTGATAATCATATCCGGCGTCACGGGTTTGCTGATAAAGCTGTGCGCCCCCAATTGCATTGCTTTGACGGCAGAGGCGACACTGCCGAAACCGCTCATCATGATGACTTTGGCTTGAGGGAATTTTTCCTTCAATCCCTTCAAAAACTCTAGACCATTTTCAGAACCCACGCGCAAATCCAAGAGGGCCCACTCGGCCTCATGAATTTCTTCCAAAGAGGGCGTATGTGCAAAACTCGTGACGGTCATGCCACGATCCTGAAGTTCTTCCGTGAGCACTTCGCGAAGGTTGCGATCATCCTCGATCAGTAAAAGTTTTTTGCCTTTGATATCCATTTAGGCCTCCTCTAGGGGAAGACGAATTTCCGCCGTTGCGCCTCTTCCCGAGGTGTTGTTGAAGATTCTGAATTCACCGCCTGCGGCTTGCGCCATCATAGAGGCAGAATAAAGTCCCAAGCCGTTGCCGTCTACTTTTGTTGTGACAAAGGGCTCGCCAAGTCGGGAAAGAGTCTCTTCGGAAAGCCCTTCACCCAAATCTGTGACTTCCAGATAAATCCAGGAATCCAATTTAAAAAGACGAACATAAATTTTCGAGCCTGCCGAAGATGCTTCGACGGCGTTATTCAAAAGGTCAAAGAAGGTGTTCGAAAATGCCAACACCTGAAGACGACAATTCAACGGCTCGGCCATAAAATGTTTTTCAACGGTGATCGTGTTGTTTTCTTTTTCCCAGACTTTTAAAAGATCCTCACACAGTTTCTGAATCTCGACGGTCTGAAGTTCCGCCTCGGCCGACTGGGAAAAAACCGAAGCCATGTGTTGGAACACCTGAACGCATTCGTCTAAAGAGCTTTTCGCCTTTTCCAGCTCTTCGCGCGCAGCCACTTCCTGATCGGAAAGCTTTCTAAGTCCCCGCTCCATCCGTAACTTCAAAGAGTTCATGGGCGTTGCCAATTGATGAGAAAATCCCGCCGTTAAAGCGCCTAAAGACTTCAGGCGATCTGCTTGATGCTGACGATCCTGCAAAAGACGAATGCGCATTTCATTCTTTTTCAACAAGCCAGAGAAATAATGACTGACAAACCAAGAGGCCGTGACGAGCACCCATTGGGAAAGGAAGCTGAGCCACAGATCCGTGAGGTCCGCCCCCAAAGTGATCTTCGCATCCAGATAGGTCTCTAGTTGTAAAAGCCCCAAGAGCAACAACACGGAAATTCCGAAAAGATAGGAGGCTCGCTGTCGTAACAACATCCCGCCCAGAAAAGAATGAATGCACAAGATACTGACAAACGGATTTTGCGCTGAACCGCTCACAAAAAGCAGACCTGCCGCCGCCAAAAGGTCCACCCATAGATGTACCAACGTATGTTTTTGGCGGGCCTGTTCTTCACGAGGCCACAAACCCTGTGACACAACATTGAAAGTCGCAAGTAAAGCCAGCACAGCGACAAAATAAAAAATGTCCCGTTTCTGAAGCACGTGCCAGTGAATAAGAGGAATCAACCCCAACGTAAGACAAAATATTGCGATCCAGCGAAAACGAATCAACCCAGGCATGGCCTTTAGATAGCGGACAGAGGGCGTTGCCGCAACAAGTCTCTCTCTTACGCAACCATTCGTTGCATTTTTTAAATGCAAATTACTTGCATCTAAAAAATCAGGGTGCTAGAACGCCTATAAAGCAAAGGAGTCCAATGAAGAAGCTTCTAATCTCGATCATTCTTATATTCTCCCCCCTTGTGTTTGCTCACGATCACACCACGGACTTAGGAATTCTTAATCGCTCCAAAGTCGGTGCGGCGACGGCGGCCGCTCTGGAAATGTTTGAGACCTCTGGAATCGGATTGATTTACAGCTTCCAAACGGAAAGTGTGCAAGAGGACGCGACGGCAAAAATCTATTATGTCGCGCAGAACACCGTAAAGTCGGCCTCTTATGACTGCCATTTTCATACTCACGACAATGTGCAAGAAGCTCACTGCCACGAAGGCCCCGAATTGCCTTCTATGCCTTCGTCAGCTCCTTCTTTAAGCTTCAACGTCGATTCCTTTCTTGAAGCCTTAGCATCCTCTCTGGATATCTTTGAAAGAAAGGTGTCATCTTTAGACAACCTCCGGGCCATCAAAATGTGGCAAGCGACTTCGGAGATGTCTGTGGCGTTAACGTCCGTCCTCAATGGCGTTGAGTCAAAATCCTATTTTATGTGTCACATTCATAGTGGCAGCGAAATCGATTGCCATCGCACTCGCAACGCGGGCCCCGACGAACCGTCTTTTTAGGAGCAACCGTGAAGCGCATTCTTTTTCTATTTTGCACTTTCGGGATGTTGTCGGCTTGCGGAGGCGGACACAATCCTGACCAAGAAAAACTGCAGCAACAAGCGCAGAAAATTGGCGACCAGGCTTATTTTGAGATTTCTAAAGACACCGGAATCATGGCAGACACTGTTTCTTCAGTCGCCTCGGGGGCAAACTTTGAGGTGAGTTTTTCTATCGAGGATGGCGGGACTCTGTCGTTCTTTACCTTCGCGGACAGTCTTCTTAAAAATGGCATCGAATTTATTTTCCAAAGACAAGGTTCGAAGCTTTTAGTCTTTAGTTCCGCGCAAGGGCACACCCAAGATTGGTCCGTGCTTTTTGCAAGTCTAGATGCTTCAGCGGTTTTGACCTTTACTTTTGACGTTCATAATAACGAGCGCCCCGGACATATCTTGCTGTGGGAAGGGCCGAAGAGAACGTCACTCAACCACCGCAATACTTTGTACAATTCAGCCGAAGACAGCTTGGATTTGAATTATGATAACAGCCCCGGCAACGGCTTCGGCCGAAATTGGGGATTTAAAATTCATAAAGCCCGACTTATAAAAGCTCTACTTTCAGAGCCACAGGAAGCACACGAATGAAACGATTTATCCCCGGTTTTCTTATTCTTATTTCGGGCTATTCAGCCATGGCCCAAAATCTTTTGCAAAACATCCAAACGGCCGCAGCCATTGATATTGTTGCCCCGTTTGACTTTGAACAATCCGAGGACAATAAACTCGATATCCGCGCGGTCGAGCTGGCTTTCTTTGGACCCTTAGATCCCACTTTCGACGCCAATTTAAATGCGGCCGCTCACAACGAAGAAGGCGAGTTCGTTTTTGAAGTGCATGAGGCCTATGTTTCTTCCAATAAATTGATCCCCTCCTCGCGCTTTAAACTTGGAAAATTCTTCTTGGGTGTTGGACGTCTGAATCAGTTTCATCAACATGATTGGGCCTTCGTCTCTGCACCACGCGTGCAAAGAGAGTTTTTCGATGAAGAAGGTGTGGCGGATACGGGCGCCGAATTTTCCACTCTTTTACCAACAGACTCTTATTGGGATATCACTTTAGGCGTCACCAACGGTTACACCTATGGACATGCACATGACGCTGGAGAAAAACCGCACGTACCGACTCATTACCTGCATCCTGTGAACTTCGTCGACTTCGGCGAAACCGGAGCTTTGCAATGGGGCATGAACTACTTAGGCCGCACCGATGGCCAAGGTGTACAAACACAGCTTTATGGTTTGGATTTTGTCTTCAAAAAGATGGAAGGCAAACTTCTGCGCTTTCTTTTGCAATCTGAAATCTGGTATCGCAATCTGAAGGCGCCCGAGGCGGACCGCCAAGAGGAAGTCGGCGCTTATATTTTTCCACAAATGTCCCTTAATGAACGATTGTTCTTAGGCCTGCGGGTGGATTTGTTTTCGGAACTGTCGCGCACCTTCCAATCGGATGGTTCAAAGCAGGACAACCTGGAGTACGGCTTGGTGCCAACATTGACTTACAGACATAGTGAATTCACGTGGTTTCGCGTGGCCTATACCTATGACGTGCAGACTTATAAAGGCGAATCCGATGATTTAAACCAACGCATTGAGTTCCAACTGGTCTCGATCTTAGGGGCACACCCGGCCCACTCATTCTAGGAGGTTCTATGAAAAGTTTTATTTTTGCGATGGGCGTCTTCTGTGCTTCCATTTCGCTGGCAAAAATCAAAGTCGTTACCACACTTCCTGAAATTGCCGAAGTCGTGCAAACCATCGGCGGAAACGAGGTCGAAACGCAATCTCTTCTGACAGGCCGTGAAGATGCGCACTACGCAGAAGCTCGTCCCGATTATATTCTTAAGGTCAATCGAGCCGACGTTGTTTGCTCGATGGGATTGGACCTGGAAGTCGGCTGGCTTCCCAAAGTTCTTGAGAAAGCCGGAAATGCGCAAGTACAGCAAGGTGGAAAAGGATTCTGTGTTTTAGGCAACGCCGTGAAACCCCTGGATGTTCCCGTGGGAGTAATCAACCGATCCCTGGGGGATGTGCACGCGCAAGGGAATCCACACTTTAATCTGTCTCCGGCAAAACTGATCGAAGCTGGTGCTGAAGTGCTGCGTGTTCTTTCGGCGCTAGAGCCCGCAAAAGCCACAGAGTTTTCGAAAAATTATGATTCATTTAAAAAAACGATGACTAATTTGCAGACGGAGCTGCAAAAATCCGTGAAAAAGATAAAGGTCATGGAATACCACAAGGAGTTCACATATTTTTTCAATGTCTACGGCATTGAATCTTTGGGGTCGTTGGAAGAAAAACCCGGAGTCCCCCCTTCCGCGGCCCGCCTGGCCCAGGTGGCAAAACTTGCGAAAGAAAACCATGTTGCCATTTTATTTGCCACGCCGTCGGCACCTCACAAAGCTTTGGAAAGATTTACGGAACTTTCCGGTATCCCCGTGGTGACAGTTCCGTCGTACGTGCAAACTTCCGGCAGTTCAGCAGCTAAGACGATTGAAGGTCTGCAAAAATTGTTGGTAAAATCTCTTCCATGAGAAAAGTTCTTGAAGTTCGAAATTTAAAGGCGCTCAGCCGAGAAGGAAGTTCTCTTTCTCCGTCGGTGGATTTTGATCTTCAAGAGGGAGACGTGCTTTTCTTACGCGGCGACAACGGCTCGGGAAAAAGTTCTGTTTTAAAGACCCTCTTAGGCTTGCACAAACACTATGAAGGACGCTTTCAATTTTCTATTTCCGAACAGGAAATCCAATATCTTCCGCAGCTAGGAAGTTTGAATTTCCATTTGCCTTTGACCTTGCAGGACATGCTTCCAGAACCCGCGCGCGATCTTTCTGTTCTTAAGGGACTTGACCTCAGTAAAAAGTGGAACACGGCCAGTGGTGGTGAACGTCAGAAAGTTCTATTGGCCGCCGTTATCGCAAAAAATCCAAAAATTTTAGTTTTGGATGAGCCCTTCAACCATGTCGATAAAGATTCGATTCAAACTCTGGAAGAAGCTTTGGCGCAATTTTTAACGAAGAATCCCCAGAGTTCTTTAATCATCGTTTCTCACCGTGCCTTCGTGCAAAGCTGGCCCACGGTTAAGTTTGTGGAGATCCGATGAGCTCATTCCTGGACTTACTAAAAATCTATCAGTGGGCGCTTCCAGCTAGTGTGGTTATGGCGACGGTCCTGGCGCTGATCGGAGGCCAGTGGACAGCGCGAGCCAAGAGCACGCAAATCTTTGTCCTGGGGCAAGGTTCTTCATTAGGCATCGTGCTTGGGTTTGTTCTTAATTTAATTTTAGGGACGGACTTTCATAGTCTGAATCTTATTCTGGGTCTTTGCTTGGGTTGGATTACTTTGCTTATTTCGGACTTCTGGATTGAGTCCCGAGCCGATCGTAATCATATTTATTTGACTCTTTTCGTATTCTTTCTGTCTTTGACCTATCTTATCACCTCGATCACTCCCGCATTAGAGTCACATATGGCGGCCGCCTATTTCGGAGACATTGCCGTCATGAGTGACAAGGCTGCGCAAATGAGCCTGGTGGCGGGAGCCGCCTTTGGCGCCTTTCTTTTCTGGCGTTGGCAAGAGCTCTCGATGATTTCCTTTCAGTTGGTTAATCACAGCTTCATTCATCGCAATCATAGAAATAAGATCTTTGATATTGGAACATTGATTTTAACGACGGTGGCGGTGCAGAGCATGGGATATCTTTACACCATGGGATCATTGTTCATTGCGACCAGCTTTGCGTCTTTGCGAAGCAAAAATCTTCAGTCTTATACAACAAAGGTTGTTGTCATTGCCTCTTTGGGAAGTGTTTTGGGATTTGCGGTTTCGCTGGCATCCACGGAATTACCCACGGTGCCTTGTATATTGATCGGGCAAATGCTGATCGGCTTTTTAAGTTACACGAAGAAATAGTGGAATGAAGGCTGAGCTTCGCGCTTTTGACCGTCAACATTAAACAAACAGATCACTTCGGTGCGCACGCCTTTTTTCACGTTGAACACCGTCAGATCCGCATTCTCAATAATCTGATGCAATCCTCGACCGGCCCCACCTTTTTCTTTATTCATACTGCCGGCTTGGCCGTTATAACAGCTTAAAAGATAGTCCACGATGATGTTTTTTGTTAACGAACCAAATGGATCTTTCACCGACACTGCCAACAAAACGCCGTCACTGGCAAAGGTCAGTAAGGACTGCTGGTGGGTGTCCAGTTTAACTTCTTCTTTACGGGAAATGTGATTGAAGATGGACTTTCCCTGCGCATCCACAGGCGCATCATAGATGGCATTCATCAGCATTTCTTCAACCACAGTATTTACGCGATCAAGCACTGTGCTGCGAATACCCATCTTCTTAAAATAGGCGTAAATATCTTCACGAAGTGCTTCCCGCTGCCCAGAATGGGTCACGGCGCGACTCTGCACCTCTACTCCCCAGGTCAGGTATTTTTCAATACCAAAAAGATCTTTATTCAACAATTTACTTAAAGCCGTAAGAACATAGCGTATCGTCGCATTTCTATCTTCCGCATCGCGAGAGATAATGTGTTCGACGAAACGATTTTTCTCCAGGACTTGCAGATTACCCTGCACATTCTTATTAGTAAGCAAAACAGCATAGGGAGCGGATTTTTTATCCTGCACATCCTTCAGCACGTCCACGCAGTCTTCTTCACAAAGAACGATGTCATACTTATTTTCGGTCAAGAAAGAGTGTCCCATCGCCGAGTCGCTGGCGATATCCAACTGCACACCGGTGCCACCCAAAGCCATGCGGATCGGTAACTGCTGCTTTTTATCGGGTTCAACCAAAAGAACCCGTCCTCCACCACTTTGTTCAATGGCGCTTTGTGCCTCATGCAATTCTCGATTGAGAATCTCAAAAAGGCGGGCTTTTTCGTTGGTTCGCATCAGTCGCTCGGTCAAAATGAAACAGTAGATCTGATACAAAAGAGCCTGGAAACGATCTTTGTCTTTCGGATGAACATGGCCAAAATCCTCAGAGCGAATGACAAAGCATTCGACCGGAGTCAAAGCCTTCACCGTCGTGGAGGTCAGATTTGAAGTGATGACACTCATTTCACCAAAAACTTCGCCGGGTGTGCTTAAAGTCGCGATCACTTCGCCCGCCAGCGCGACTTCGACAGAACCCGCTCTAAGAAAAAAAAGAGATGTGTTCTTTTTTCCTTCTTGAAGAATAAGGCTTCCCGCCGGAATAGTTTCCAAATGAATCATTGCTGAGGCCTGTAGAAGCAAATCCTCACTGAACGATTTGAAGAACGAGAAACTTTTAATTTCCTTAGCAATTTCGGCAGGGTGCAACTTCATATATTGTCATTATGTAATTAGTTGTCAGGGCTTGACCAGAATCGAGTTGAATATTTTAGGGAATAAAAGAAAATTAAGTCTATCGTCGGTGTAGGCGGAGGTTTTTTGTATCCTGTGATTCCTCTTTCATCCCATTTTGCAGTTCCCACCTACTACTTAATTTTAAGTATGACGGTGAGTATTTGCCTTTGGTGGCTGGTGCAGCGATCGCACTCATTGGGGCTTTCGCGACGGTTGACGCTAGACTTAAGTCTTATCGTGATGGTCTCGGGGTTCATCGGGGGCCGTCTTTTTCACGTGTTTTACGAAGACTTTCCTTACTATCGTGAAGAACCAACTCGCGTCCTGCAAATATGGAATGGCGGATTTGTCTTTTATGGCGGGGCGCTGCTCGCAGGATTTGCGGCCATCATTTATTTGTTTCTTAAAAACAAATCCCAGCTTGAAAACTATCTGGATATGTTTGCTCCGGTCCTTTCGTTTTCTTACGTCATGGGTCGCATCGCTTGCCTGTTGGCGGGATGTTGCTTCGGAAAATACTGCGAACTGCCATGGGCCTATGGGGGACGACACCCCACACAAGCTTACGCCGCCGCTTGGGAGCTGGGCGTTTTATTTATTCTTTTAGGTCTGGAAAAAGCTCCTCGAAAACGAGTCGGAGCTGTTTTTTATATCTGGATGATTCTGCATGCGATTGGACGCCTGATTATGGAATTCTTCCGCGACGACTTCCGCGGCCCTTCTTTAGGAATGTCCATTTCAAGTTGGATCAGCTTCTTGATTATCGCGTTGGGATTTTATTTTCTTTTACGGAAGCCAACACACCGGAGCACGACAAGCTCCTAATTGACAAAGACTGCCTTGCACAAAGCTATCCATACGACATTGATCCGAAGGATAGGTGTTACGAATCAGCTCTGAAGCAGCCGGCGCGGGAGTGAACAGACTGACCGGCGTATATTCCCGGTAGGAGTATTTTTGCAGCAGTCGCACCATTTCTACGCCAGCCTGCAAGGTCTTTTCGCACAGCTCGTTTTGCTCACACACCTTTTTTACGTCTTCGTCGATGGATGACACGAGGTCAGGGTAGGCACTTAGTAATTCCGGTAAACACACAGAAGCGGCGTAATAGTCCGACTGGCCTTCAATCGAAGCCCAGTCCGAGCCCGGAATAGTTTGGCGGGGCTCGCCGCCAAGAATATGACCGAGCTCATGACAAAGAATCGCCGCTAAAGCCGCTTTAGTTGCTCCGGGCGCGCGCACCATTCCACCCCAAACAGAGATCTGCATAAAATCTTCTTTTTGCTGCGCGAACGCCGCGAAGTAAGGACTTTGCCACTCGTAGGGGATGATCAGCTTTTTTCCTGTCGCATCTTGCACTTTGGCCATATTTTTTACCAGAAACTGGCCAAGCAACTGCGCATAATCAATCTCGGTCAGACCAGAGACGTTCTTGGAGCCCACCGGAAGATAGAAGTATCCTGACGTGGATTCTTGTACTTGCACACGTTGACCAGTTTTGCTTTTAAATAAAACGCGCGGCGACTGCGCCATCGCCAGAAGAGCCATCAGAAGAACAGCTCCAAGAATGTAAGGTAAATACTTTCGCTGGATCATAACGGGGCACCTTATCACAGATCTGCTGTTTTCTCGACGGAAAAGATTCCAATTGGTATTCCTAAAAACGGCGCTTTTCCGAGTGAAAATAAGCTTGTCTCATTTTGAGATTTTCCTGATGTGACACAAATTGACCCCGCTCACTAAGGTTTAAACACTTGCCCCGCCTTCAGCACGAAAATAGCGCGGACTCATCGACACACTTATGTGGCATGACTTCTGTATTGCAGATTAGATGTAGAAGTTTATTTAGAAAGAGGTTTGTTATGAAAAAGCTCTTAGCATCCTTAGTTGCGATGATGTCTGTCGCGGCGGTGATGGCTGGCTGTAGCAATGGTGATGGGGGTGGAACCACAACTTACACCTGCCCTACTGGCTATGTGTACAACGGCGCCTACTGCGTGTGGGTGAATGGTTCAAACCCTGGAACCGGAACTATCACAGGCCCTGTACAATATTATGACTTCAATCGTTCCTACGTGAACAATTGGGGCGGAGTATCCACTGTCAATGGCGACATGACGATCGTAAATTCGGGCGCCTACAAACAATTCCTTAAAGAAGCGATGGCTGTGTGTGACAGAAACATCTGGGGCTGGAATGGCGGTCTTTCAGATTGTAACAACTGGGTTTCTGGTTCATTCAAAGTTGCATTTTCCATGGACAGTTCGATGCGACCAGCGGTGCGCTTCGAAGCTTATCCGGCTCCAAGTTTCTTCCAATGGAACTTCAGCTTGGGTTGGGATGCCGGTGGCGTTGCGTTCAATCCGCTTGTTTTGAACTCGAACAACACATTCAGCTTGATCAATAACAGTAAAGGTTTTGAGATCCGTGCGCAGGGTTCTTACTGGAACGGCGGCGGTTTACGCTTGATCCAAATCCAAGTTCTTCAGGGAACTTTGCAAGACGGTTACTTCACCTATGATCTTTATTACCCGTACAACAACGTCGCAACGAAGTTCGCAACAGGTAAATTTAAAAGATACTAAGCTCTGCGTCTTGCACTCGCGGCAAGACTCAGCAAAGATTCACTTATGACAGAACCTCAAAAACCAAGACAAGTTAAATGCCCGCAGTGCGGGCGTTTAGCGTTGTACTCACCAGAAAATCCTTTTCGTCCCTTCTGCTCAGAACGATGCCGCATCATCGATCTTGGCGCGTGGGCCAGCGAAGAATACAAAATTCCCGTCAAAGATTCTTCAAGTGATGCTTTAAGTATGGACGACGAAGATTCTTCTGAAGACATGCACTGATGCGGCTGAAACGCGCACTCAGAGTCGTTTTCACATTTTGCTATTGACGAATTTCAGATTTTGCATTTTCATGACGATGTCATTGGATGACGAAGAGTTATCATCACGATTTTTATTTACAACGACGGACACACAAAGGTGTCTCAAAGAGGAGTTCACATGAACAAAGCTCAACTTATCGAAAAAATCGCTACTGAAACAAAAGTTTCTAAAGCTCAAGCTGAAATGATCCTTGATTGCGCAGTAGAAAACATCAAAAAATCAGTTAAAAAAGGCGACGACGTTAAACTTGTTGGCTTCGGTACTTTCACTAAAGCAAAACGCAAAGCTCGCACTGGTCGCAACCCACAAACTGGTAAAGCAATCAAAATTCCAGCTGCTTGGGCTCCAAAATTCCGCGCTGGCGCAGAATTCAAATCAATGGTGAAGTAATCGTTTAAAAACGATTCCGATCATTAAAAGGCGTTCCATCGGAACGCCTTTTTTATTTCCCCTCTCCCAAATGAACTTGGCTTTTCGAACGCAGATCGGTAGCCTTACTCCATGGCTCAGTTTAGCAAAAAAATTCAAAAGATCGGTGTCTATACAAGCGGTGGCGACGCCCCGGGAATGAATGCCGCGATTCGTGCGGTTGTTCGCGTTGGGATTGCCCAACACCTCGAGGTCTATGGCATCCAAAATGGCTACGTCGGAATGATGGAAAATAAAATTTCGCAACTGCATCTGCGTGATATGGCGAACATCATTCAACGTGGCGGCACTATTTTAAAAACAGGCCGCTCTACCGAATTTATGAAGCCTGAGGGCCGAGCTAAAGCAGCACAACATCTCAAAGCCGCCGGCATTGACGCCTTGGTGTGTATTGGTGGCGACGGATCTTTTCGCGGAGCACACGCCCTGTGGGAAGAACACCAAATTCCAATCGTGGGTGTGCCTGGAACCATCGACAATGACATTTACGGCAGCGACAAAACAATTGGTTTTGATACCGCAGTGAACACGGCTTTAGAGGCTATTGACCGCATTCGTGACACCGCAGCCTCCCACGATCGACTTTTTATTGTTGAGGTGATGGGGCGCAATTCGGGCTTTATCGCATCACATGTGGGTCTTGCGGGAGGAGCCGAGGAAATCTTCACGCCTGAGGGTAATACGACGGTGGAAAAGGCTTTGGACCGTATCAAAGATGCCATCGCTCGCGGAAAAACCAGCAGTATTCTTATCACGGCGGAAGGGCAAAAGCCGGGCCGCGCCTATGATCTTGCTGATGCCATTCGCAAAAAATCAGGCATGGATGCGAAAGTCTGTATTTTAGGTCATCAACAGCGTGGCGGCTCACCGACAGCCGCGGATCGAATACTGGCCAGCCGCATGGGAGCTGCCGCAGTCGATTCACTGCTTAAAGGATATTGCGACATTATGATCGGCACTGAGGGTGAACGCCTGGTGCAAGTGCCTTTGGATCTTGTGACTAAGAATGAAAAGAAGACCCAGTTGGATCTGCTTTCTTTAGCAAATATTCTTGCGACTTAAGGCTTCCTCCGAAGCCTTTCTTCTGCCTTTTTATCTTGACCAGAGTTTTCGGAACTTGAATTCTAGAGTGTATCTATTTTGCACACTGAGAAATGAGGTTCCGATGAAACGCCTGCTATTAACTTTGGCTTTGGTGCTTCCGCTGGTTGCGGGATGTACGAAAAAAGAAAATGAAATTGTTATTGGTGAATATGACTCTTTGACCGGAAGTGATGCCACTTTTGGGTTGAGTTCAAATAAAGGCGTTCGCTTGGCCCTAGATGAGGTGAATGCTGCCGGGGGCATCAAAGGAAAGAAAATTTCCTTGGTGACTTTGGATGACCAAGGCAAAAACGAAGAAGCCGCTGCGGCGGTGACCCGTCTGATCAACCAAAACAAAGTTGTCGCTATCATCGGCGGTGTTGCCAGTGGTCGCTCCAAAGCGGCAGGTCCTATCGCCCAAAATGCCAAAGTTCCATTTCTTTCTCCCGCTTCGACAAATCCCGATGTGACTAAAATCGGCGATTACGTCTTTCGCATCTGCTTCATCGACCCTTTCCAAGGTTTCGTGATGGCGAAATTTGCCAGTGAAAACTTAAAACTTAAAAAAGTGGCGATTCTACGTGACGTGAAAAATGATTACAGTGTCGGCCTGGCGGACGTTTTCGCTGAAGAGTTTAAAAAACGCGGCGGAGAAATCACTAACGACTTAAGCTACCAAGCCGGCGATATCGATTTTAAAGCTCAGCTCACTCAGATCCGCTCAAAAAATCCAGAAGGCATTTATGTTCCGGGTTACTACACAGAAGTAGGATTGATTTCTCAACAAGCTCGTCAGTTGGGTATCAAAGTTCCCCTGATGGGCGGCGACGGCTGGGATAGCGACAAGTTATCAGAAATCGGCAAAGAGGCCGTGAACGGAAATTACTATTCCAATCACTACACAACCGAATCAACAGATCCTTCCGTGACTGAATTTATCAAAAAATTCAAAGCAAAATACAACGAGACTCCCGATGCCTTGGCGGCTCTGGGCTACGATGCAGGAAAAATTCTTGCGGCAGCGATTGAACGTGCTCCCGACTTGTCAGGCAAGTCTATTCGTGATGAACTAGCAAAGACGAAAGATTTTGCGGGCGTGACAGGCAAAATCACCTTGAATGAAAATCGGGACGCGGTGAAAAGCGCGGTGATCATCCAAGTTGACGGAAACAACCGAAAATACATTACGACAATCACGCCATAAGGACGGTGCATGCAGGATTTCATACAACACATTATCAACGGTATCAGTCTTGGTTCTATTTACGCACTGATCGCCCTTGGTTACACGATGGTGTATGGAATCCTGAAAATGATCAACTTCGCCCACTCTGATGTTTACATGGTGGGCGCTTTTGCCGCCTATTATTTTGCCCGTTGGATGGGAATCGAAAACAACCCGGGCATTTCCTCTTTGATCACTCTTCTTCTTGTTTCTATGGTTTGCTGCAGTCTTTTAGGACTGGTCATCGAACGTTTGGCTTATCGACCCCTAAGAAATGCACCGAAATTGAATATTCTGATTACCGCCATCGGTGTCAGTTTGTTTTTGGAATATTCGGGTCAGGTCGTTTTTGGTGCAGATCCCAAAGTCTTTCCTTCCGTCATCAACGACTTCGTTCTTTTTAATATCGGCAACGTCGAACTTAAATCTTTCGACGTCACTGTGCTTGTGGTCAGCATTATTGCCATGGTGGCTTTGCAGTTTCTTATTTTTAAAACCAAAATCGGTCGCGCCATGCGCGCGGTCAGCAGCAACGCTTCGGTCGCTAGCCTTATGGGCGTCAACCCGGATCGAATCATTGCTTTCACGTTCGTTGTCGGCTCGGCCCTCGCGGGTGTCGGCAGCGTTCTGGTCGGCATGAAATACCCTAAAATTGATCCCTTGATGGGAATGATGATCGGCATGAAAGCTTTCGTTGCCGCCGTTCTGGGCGGCATCGGCAATTTGGGCGGTGCGGTTTTGGGAGCCTTGATTATGGGGCTTTCAGAAGAAATGGTTGTCGCCTATCTTTCCAGCACCTATCGCGACGCCCTGGCGTTCGGCATTTTAATTGTGATTTTGATTTTCAAGCCTGCAGGTCTGTTAGGTAAATACTCCGTGGAGAAGGTTTAATGATAAGAACAGTTAAATCTCCCCTTCTGGCTTTTATCACTCTTTGTTTTTTAGGCTTCATTCTAGATTTCGGACTCAATGCCTACTTCCAACTGATTCTGCTTTTTGCGTTGGTGAATTGTCTTTTATCCATGAGCTTGAATCTTGTAAACGGTTACACCGGGCAGTTCTCTTTGGGACATGCTGGTTTCATGGCGATCGGCGCTTACTTTTCCGCTTACGCCAACACTCACTGGGATATTATTCCTCCTTCATTCCAAGCGATCGAATATTTCATTTATTCTCTTGGCGGAGGACTTTTAGCGGCTGTCGCGGGATTCTTAGTCGGCCTGCCCTCTTTAAGACTTAAAGGCGACTACCTGGCCATCGTGACTTTGGGCTTTGGTGAAATTATCCGCGTGGCCCTGCTTAATATGGACTTCTTAGGCGGACCTCGCGGCTATTCGGGGATTCCGGGTTTTGGTTCGTTCCTTTTTTCATTCATTTTTGCTTCTGTGTGGCTGGTCATCTGTTTCTTCACAATCTGGAGAGTGATGCATTCGACATACGGTCGTGGTTTTTTAAGCGTGCGTGAAGATGAAATCGCGGCAGAAGCTATGGGCATTAATACCACCCGAATGAAGGTACGCTCTTTCGTTCTTTCCAGTTTTTTTGCTGGAGTCGCCGGCTCCTTGTTTGCCCACTTTACGAATTTCATCAATCCTTCCTCGTTCACCTTTTTGTTGAGCGTGAATGCCGTCATCATGGTGGTTCTAGGGGGAATGGGATCAATGACGGGATCGATCGTTGCGGCTGTCTTCCTGACCATCCTTCCCGAAGCCTTGCGACCCTTGCAAGAAATTACGGGTGTTGATTTACGCATGGTCATCTATTCGTTGCTTTTGATCCTAGTTATGATCCTTCGTCCCAAGGGCCTCTTTGGCGACAACGAGATCACAGATGTTTGGAGAAAATATGTCCGACGTTCTGCTTGAGGCACGCAAGATCACCATGCAGTTTGGCGGCCTAAAAGCTGTCGACTCTTTAGAGTTTAAAATTCACAAAGGTCAGCTTGCCGGCCTGATCGGTCCTAACGGAGCCGGAAAAACCACTGTCTTCAACATGCTGACCGGAGTTTATCAACCCACATTCGGAGACGTCGCCCTTGAAGGGAAATCCCTGAAGGGTTTAAAGCCCTATGAGATCTCTCATCAAGGCGTGACTCGCACCTTTCAGAATATTCGACTTTTTAAAGGTTTGACGGTTCTAGATAACGTCTTGATCGCTGGCCATCAACACATGCACTATGGAATCTTTGATACTCTTCTGCAAACATCTCGTTTCCGTAAAGCTGAACAAGATTTGCAGGAAAAGGCGATGAGCCTTCTTAAAATTTTCCATTTGGATGAAAAAGCGCACAAACCAGCGTCAGCGTTGCCTTATGGAGAGCAGCGCAAGCTTGAGATTGTGCGCGCATTGGCGACGGACCCGAAGATCATTCTTTTGGACGAACCTGCCGCAGGCATGAATCATTCAGAAACCCATCACTTGATGGAGACTATCGCAAAAATCCGCGAGCAGTTTAAACTAACGGTTCTTCTGATTGAACACGATATGAAACTTGTCATGGGAATCTGCGAAAACATCATCGTTCTAGATCACGGTGTAAAAATCGAAGAGGGCGGTCCGCAAAAAATACAAGGTTCACAAAAAGTGATCGAGGCCTATTTGGGCGTGGAGGAAAAAGAATGACTTCTCCTCTTTTAACTGTCGAGAATCTTGAAGTCTTTTATGGCTCTATTCAGGCCCTGAAGGGCGTCAGCTTTTATGTAAATGAAGGTGAGGTCGTATCTTTAATCGGAGCCAATGGCGCCGGAAAAACCACGACTTTACGAGCGATATCAGGACTGGTGCCCGTGCAGGGGCAGATTTCTTTTGCCAGTCAGAACTTAAACAAAGTGCCTACCTTTAAAAGGGTGAACCTGGGGATTGCCCAATCCCCCGAAGGCCGCGGCGTCTTTCCGCAAATGAGCGTCTACGAAAATCTGGAAATGGGGGCCTACACCCGTTCTGACAAGACGCAAATCAAGAGCGACCTGGATATGTGCTTTGAGCTTTTTCCCAGACTGAAAGAGCGCATTGCGCAAATGGCTGGCACACTTTCGGGTGGCGAGCAGCAAATGTTAGCGATCAGCCGCGCATTGATGGCCAAACCTAAACTGCTTCTTTTGGATGAGCCTTCCTTGGGGTTAGCTCCTTTGATCGTCGCTCAGATCTTTGAGATTGTAAAAAAACTCAATAAAGAAGGCATGACGGTACTTCTCGTAGAGCAAAATGCCCGTATGGCTTTAAAAATATCCCACCGCGCTTATGTTTTAGAAACCGGCCGCGTCGTTATGCAGGATTCCGCACAGAATCTTTTGAATAACGACGAGGTTCGGAAATCCTATTTAGGTGTTTAGTTCGCGTATCAACGCCCTTTAGATTTATGAAGGACCTGTTTGGAAGAATCCATCTCTTTGCTTTTTCTTTTCGCTTCTAAGAAAAAGAAGAGAGAAACAAAAACGACAAGTGGAATAAAAATAAATAGCAGATTAAGAAGCTTTTCACCAAGTTCCATAGGAGCACCCTTCTTTAAGGATGGCGACCCTACCATCAAAAAACTTTCGCCGATTAAAGCGAAACCCTTGGTGTATTCGAATTTGCTTAATAATAACCCAAATGAGATGGGCTTAACAGAACAAAGCGCAATGACTGCGCTTTGTTAGGACATCTTTTGTAAAAGAACCTCAAATTCCGTGCCTTTTCCATCTTTGACCGGACTTCTTACAGAAACCTTCCCATCGTGTGCCTCCACAACCGCTTTCACGAAGGTCAACCCCAAGCCCATGCCGTACTCGGAACGGCTTTTATCGCTGCGATAAAGCTTTTGAAACACCGCACTTTGTTCTTCAGCAGCGATTCCGGGACCGGTGTCGGTCACTCGCAGAATGACATTTTCAGTTTGATTGATTGTTTCGATCTTCACTTCGCCACCCGAAGGCGTGTACTTATGAGCATTATCCAAAAGATTCGCGATCACCCGACTGATGAGACGCGCATCCACCATCGCCCAGTCATGGGCATCCAGTTTTTGCGTGATCTTAATATCTTTTTCCTCAAAAGCCATTTCATACAAACTCATCATTTCTTCGACCAACTGACTGATGAATTTCTTTTCAAGTTTTAGTTTCTTACTACGGTTTTCAGCTTCAGTAATATCTGTAAGCACTTGCAAGAAGTTAAGAATTTTGTCTGAATTTTCAAAACAACTTTGCAAAGCTTCACGATAGGTTTCTATATCCCCTTCGCCCTGCAAGGCCAGCTCCGCACGACCGCGCAGTCGAGTTACCGGAGTGCGAATATCATGCGCCAAGTGATCAAAAGCCTCTTTCAGGCCGTTCACCAGGTTTTCAATTTTATCGAGCATTTTGTTGCAAAGAATTTTGAGCTCTTCAAGTTCGTCATCACTGCCGCCAATCGGGACACGCGTTGACAAGGAACCACTTTCAATCTTTTTCATGGACGTCAGTAGTTCACGGACCGGGCTGAGGGTGTTATTCGAAAGAAATAATCCGCCCAGAAAACCGACCAGGGCAACCGGCAATAACAACCACCAGAAGATTTTCTGTAAGTTGCGCAATTGAACGCCGAGCCCTTCTGTGCTTTTCGCAACGAAAAGTCGGTTCCCCTCTTTCAGAGTTTTTCCGAAGACCAAAAGACTGTCGTTTCTTCTATTCTCAGGCATCGCGAAATCGAAATGCGGGGATCTTTGATTGATCACTTCCGTTTTCAGATCTTCAAAATCAACTGACAGACCGGCCACAGGTTCATGCAGAAAAAGAATTTCTCCTCGTGGCGAAACCAGTCCCACCAGCAGTGACGCATTCGGATCATAGTCAGGAACGTAAGAAAAATAGTTTGTCAGCTCTTTCAGCCCGCTCATTTCGATACGATTGCGGTACTCCTCAAGCTTGGCGCCCAAAACCAGACGCTCCTGATTTTGCAGGGCATGACTGATTTGGAAATATAAAAAGCTGAATATGACGGTCGAACTAAGGATCAGCACTAAAGAGTACGCGAGCGTCAGTTTAGTGCTGATTCGGAAAAGAGTCGGCTTAAGACGACTTAAGAACATATCCTACACCTCTGACCGTATAGATAAGTCGTGTAGGGAAGTCTTTTTCTAACTTGTTTCTTAAACGGCATACCAATACGTCTACCACGTTTGTTTGTGGATCGAAATCATAATTCCAAACTTCCTTTAAGATAGTTTGTTTTCCGATGATTTTATTGGGATTGCTCATGAACAGATCTAGAAGAACGAATTCTCTTTCTTGCAGATCCAACTTGCGCCCTGCACGAACCACTTCGCGATTCAATCGGTTTAACTTTAAGTCTTGGAAAACCAATTGCGTCACTTCAGAGGCCTTTTGCGCACGCTTCAAAAGATTTTTTACGCGAATCTGCAATTCCGCCATGGCAAAAGGTTTCGTCAGGTAGTCATCGCCACCCATGCTCAAACCTTTTAGGCGGTCATCCAACTCGCGCAAAGCACTCAGGATCAGGATGGGCGTATTCACTTCTTTTTCACGCAATGACTTTGCGAAAGTGTAACCGTCCATTTCGGGAAGCATTAGATCAAGTACGATGATGTCGTAATGATTTGTCAAAGCTCTCTCGTAAGCGCGGCGGCCGTTTGATTCAACTTCCACTTCGCCTTCAAGTTCCCCTAAGCCCTGTTTCACGATCGTTGCGATTTCGTTATCGTCTTCAACTACTAAGCATCTCATACAGAGTCACCTTTGTTACGTTCATGTTATTTCTGAGCCCAAGGATATATCAGTTTTGTCTCTAAACAAAAGTCGTATTTGTAATATAATCCTAAAAACACTCCATTATTACAGACATTTAACGGACTTCTTAGAGAGGATTGCAAACATAAAACCAAACGATGCCGTAATCAGGATTGCAAAAGAGTGATTTCACATTTACGCGAGCTGCAAAAATAAAAACGGGCTTCTGGTCAGGAAGCCCGTCGACATGGTCATTAGGTTTTAGTTCAGATTAGTATTATCTCTTAAGCTGGATAACCTCGTTTAAAAGCTCATCTGTCGTCGTGATTGTCTTCGCATTGGCTTGGAAACCACGTTGATTTTGAATCATGTTTACGAATTCCGTAGCCAAGTCTACCGTTGATCTCTCAAGAGACTTTGCGAATAACTTACCACGACCCGCAGAACCCGGTCCGCCCAAAGAAGCCGCGCCCGAATCTCTGGATTCTTTCAAACGGTTGTTACCAACTTTGAACAGAGCTTCCGGATTTTCGAATTTCGCAAGAGCGATCTGCGCAAGGTCAGAGGCCTGTCCATTCGAGTAAACCGCAGTCAAAATACCTTCGTCATTGAATGACAAACCAGTGATTGTTCCTGCCGCCGCGCCATCTTGGTGCCAAGAGATCAGGTCTGAATTCTTACCGTACTGCTTAGTACCTTCCAAACCTTTACCGCCGTCTTTAATGGCGTCACCGAAGTTGATTTTAACTTGTTGATCTTGAAGAGCACCGCCCTTGAAGTTAAAGTTTGTTTCTGTCGTTTCCTGAGAATCCAATTTACCATCAACAGTGAATGTCAACTTACCGGCAACCACCTGAGACAATGCACCTTCATCGCCACCAGTGACTTCTTTACCGTCAACCAACCCTTTGAATTCCCATTCACGGTCAGCCACTTTGTTGAAGAAGAAGCTTACCAAGTGTTTGTTACCTTGAGAGTCAAACATCTCTACGCCTGTAGAGTAGTGAGAAGTGGAATATGGATCTTTGATATCAAATTTCTTAGTCGCTTCCATGCGCGAGTCTAAGTTCAGATCCAATTTCAATTCTTTCGTCGCTTTTGCTGGAATCAACGCGCGAGGGAACTTGATATCTGTCATTTTGTTAACGATATTGCCCTTTTCGTCCGTTGAGAAACCTTGAACTTTTTGGTTATCGTTCGTTACCAAGTAACCTTCACGGTCAAAGTGGAAAGAACCATCACGAGTGAACGATTCACCATCGGATCCTTTTACTTTGAAGTAACCGTCACCAGAAATTGCCAAGTCTGTGACTTTTTCTGTGGCGTCGATATTACCTTGAGTCAAGATTGGGTTTACTGCACCGATCTTCACACCGCGACCGATTTGGTTACCACCAAGAATACCTTTTAAGTTTTTAGAAATGATGTCTTGGAATTCTGCACGGCTTGCTTTGAAACCGATAGTGTTCGCGTTGGCGATGTTGTCCCCGATAACGCCCAAAGCTTCGCCTTGCGCAGTCATACCAGACACACCCGTGTAAAGAGATGAAAGAATACCCATGTGACCTCCATGTCGTTGGCGTCTTCAATCGGAATCCGCCGTTTGGAGGGCCTCCTCTACGAGGACCAGCCCTAAAATTATTTAATTTTTCTAACAAAAGCTAACTAAGCCCGTCCACTCTGTTAACTTCTTTGCGAACTCGCTCAGCCTTCGAGCTCCGCTCTTCAGCCTCCTCCGCGTCCGCGAGCGTGCTAGATAACCACTGTAGAGTCGATGTTCGTGAACACATTTTCTTTCAATGCATTCTTGTCCATGACAGTTACTACCGTGTTGTTCTTCACGCTGACGATCAGTGCCGAATCATTCATTAAAACTAATGAATCCTTGGAACCTTTCGCCGCCGCTCTCGAGATCGCGTCTTGCAGCTTCGTGATGTCCTCGGGTGAATAACTAATTCCCCGAGTTCTCATCCGCTCAATCGCGTGATTCGAGAACTTCACTCCTTCAGCAGCCTTGGCCAGGCCTTGAGGATTCACTTGTCCGATATTCTGTGGCGTCACGCCCGAAATACCGTCCAGGGTATCCTTGAAGGAAGGTCCCTTGCCCAAGTCAGGTTGTTTTATCTTCCCTGGCTGGCTCGGAACAAGTTGATCGAATGTTTGTATCTTCTTTAAATCCACCATTACTTCGCTGTCTCCTTGGCGATTTTCTCCATCATGTCGCGGGACAAACCCACGTTTTTCATGATATTCGATTTTGCCGCAGGAGCGCTAGCAGTGGAAGATGTTTGTTGAACAACATTCCCCTCTTTTTTAGTTTGTCCTAGGGCATCATCATTCTTCAAGTCTAGGTTTGTAACATCATTTACTTTCTGGTCGTTGCTCATAAGACGAGGGTCTGTGATCTTCTTCACATCAGAGAAACGAATCGCCTGATTTCCCACGTGAAGAACAGGGCCTTCTGGTGAATAACTCACACCTGTGATCATTCCTTCGAAGTCTGTTTTCAATCCCATCTTTTTTCCATCGCCCGTTTTTGCTTCGGCGATGAATTGATATTCTCCCGGAGGAGCTTTCATTGCTTTTTCATCCTCACCGTTCCAAGTCAGTTTGTTTTCTCCTGGCTTCAAACCTTTGAGGGTGTAAGAGCGAACTATGTTGCCTTCGGAGTCACGAACTTTCACACTCACTTCCGCCGCTTCCATTGGCAGATTGAATTTGAAATCGTGTTCTTTATCATTCGCGCCACGAACGACTTTCGAAGAATCTCCCGACACAGCCTTGCCGATCAAGTTCAACGCTTGGAAACTTTCAGAAGGCTTTTGTGCATTCTTCAATTCTTCTAAGGTTTTGTTCATGTTCTGCATCTGCTCCAGAGACGAGAAGTTCGCAAGCTGCGCAGCCATCTCGTGACTCTTCATTGGATTCGTCGGATCTTGATTTTTCATTTGGGTCAGCATCAACTTGAAGAACGCATCTTTATCCAAGTTGGGATTTCCCGTTGTACGGGCCTTCTTAGCGGGATCAGTCCAATTGGCATCTACGATCTTATTTAAAACTTCGCCGACGTTTTCGCCGCCAAGTTTATCTTTATCGAGAGCACTGATATTAGAAGCACCGACATTTTCGGCTTTTGTTTGTGTCGCGCCGAATGCGTTTACTCCCAGTTTGGTACTCATGACCGTCATTGAATTCTCCTTCTAAAAAGTTTCTTGCTGCTTCAGCTTGCGCGCCTGCCGGCGCTTCAGCTCTGCCGGCTGCCGCCGGGGCTTCAGCTTATCCGCCTGCCGGCGCTTCAGCTCTGCCGGCTGCCGCCGGGGCTT